>JANLUQ010000415.1:0-6848 GCA_031363565.1 Armatimonadota bacterium
GTTGATGGCTCCTTGTCAGTTTCAGTATGGTAACATTGACATTGCCCTCAAAGTGGCAGGGCTGAAACTTCCGACCAGCCCCACACGAGGACAAATGACAAGACGGATGCCAAGATGGGAGACGACATCACAGCGATTATCGACGCCGATCTCGTGGCTGATGGTGAAGGTCAGCGGCCTCGCCAACTACCGCTCGCGGCGGCATGAGCCGTGGGATTTCGATGCGGAGGTGAGTCGGGTGGAAGCGGAAGCGGATGGCCATTCCTCACCTGATTGGGCGCTGCTGCGCGGGCGGACGGTCGCGATCCGAAACAAACTGCGGCAGGCCGACCCGCCGAGTGGCCACATCAGCGTCCATACGGTCGGTGAAATCAATTTTGACCGGGATGACCCGCTGCCGGTGGAGCGGGGCGAGGGTGGACACTGTCATGGTCTACGATGGCTTTCCGTGCCGGCTGACCGCCGTGCGGCGGCCAGGCGCGCGAGACGATCCAGCGCGGCTGCGACCTCGCGGGCATCCCAGAGGAGAATGTGGGTCACCCCACGCCCCTGATGATGCGGGAAATGCTGGAACTGAGCAGGCGGGTGACGACGGTGCCGGTGGTGTCTGGTCCGGCATTCATGTGACGCGCCTCGCGGCGGGCGAGGAGGACCAGATCCCGACCGGGGCAACGCTGATGAACTCTGCGGTTCACGCGGCGATGCCCTCAGTGCCGAAGAATTGAGCAGAGACGCCTTGGCGTTCAGCGAGAGGGTCCTGGGCGACACGCGGGTTCGGTTGCCCCGAGCCGTGGTCTTGGACGTGGGCTGGATACGCGACGTTGGCTGGTCGGTCGTGGAAGCGAACGAGGCCGTCATGAGCGGCATCTACGACTGCGACCCCATCTCGGTCCTGGAGGTGCTGGCCTTGGGGCTTACGCGGAGAGGCGAGATCTGAGAGCACTGGATGTACCCGTTCGCCATCCGCGAGACGGATATCAGCCGCATGATGATCGGCGTTGCCGTGGGGGAGGGCAAGAGGCACCCTGAATGGTCGGCGTGGTCAGGAGCCTGACGGGCCGCCCGAGGACGCCTCCTGTTGCGCCAGGATGTGATCCAGTGCTTTCCCTGCTGTATCCGTGACTTCCTTGAACAAGCGGAGGCGCGTGGCTTTCACGACCGTGTCCCGGTCGTCCTCCTCGGCCAGCACGACCTCCTCCGACAAGCCGAACCGGACGCTCTGGTAGTCTCTACTGCGGGAAACCTCAAACGACACCGTCACGCGCTCTACTTTACTCATGGCTCTCTCCTCCAAACGCTGGAAAATTTCCTGCACCGCCTTGTCCTCATCACTCAGTCATCGTGGGTCGTATTTGCTCCTGCGATCGGCAGACACACTTGGAAGCGCGTGTCTCCCGGTTCGGAGATGACGCGGATGTCGCCATGGTGGCGCGTCACGACGATCCGGTAGGCGGTGTCCAGGCCCAATCCGGTGCCCTCGCCGACGCCTTTAGTGGTGAAGAACGGGTCGAAGATGCGGCCCTGGATGTCTTCGGGGATGCCCGGCCCATCGTCGCCGATCTCGACTAAAATCTGGTCGCCCTCCTGGGCCGTCCGCACGAATAGACGGCCATGGCCATCCAGCGCGTCGAGGGCGTTGTCCATAAGGTTGGTCCAGACCTGATTCAATTCGCTGCCGTAAGCGGTGATGCAGGGCAGGTCGCGCGCGTAGTCCCGGACGACCTCGATCTTTCCCCTGCATTTGAACTGAAGGATGGTCAGGGTCGTTTCGAGAGCTGCGCGCACATCCACCTCCTGCGAGGGTGCCTGGTCCATGTAAGAGTAGGCTTTGATGGCAGTCACCAGATCAGATATCCGGTCCGTGCTCTGCTCGACAGTCTGCAGGAGGGCTATGGCCTCGAGGCTGGAGGCGAGCCAGGTCAGCCCCTCCGCGAGTGATCCGCGCTCGGGGAGCTGTGCGGCGACGGTTTCAAGGGCTTCCTCGGTCAGCCCGCCTTCTACGAGGGATCCGGCCAGGGCGGCGCTTTCCGGGATGCCATGATCGTCCATCCATTCCGCCAGGGCATCTTCGCGCGCACTCAGGGCCAGCGTGCCCAGGCCCGGCGGCTCTGCCCTAGTCTGCACATCCAGCAGGGTTTCTTTCTGCGTTTCCGAGAGGTGCCGTTTGCCCATCTCGAATGATGATCGCTGCAAAGTCACCAGGGACTCGCGTAGCCGGGCCGCGGCGCGGCGCGCCGCCGCCGCCGGGTTGTTCAGTTCATGGGCCAGGCCTGCCGAGAGCTTGCCGAGAGCGGCCATTTTCTCGCGCTGCCGGACAAGGGCATCCGCCTCGGGCCGCCGGTGGGCCATGACGGCGAGGATATCGCCCGCGATGGCCGGGCAGGCGACGATGATGTCTTTGAAGTCGCTGGCCTGGAGCCGCAGGACCCGCGTCGGGGTCGTGGCTCGTCCGGTCGCGATGGATGGCTCTCCGGTGAACATAGACAGTGCGCCGCTGTATTGCCCCGGCCCATGCACGGCCAGGAGCGTGTCTTCGCCGGTGATCTTCCGGGTGACGCTTAAGCCGCCTTCCAAGACGACATAGAACTCGTGCTCCGGCTGTCCTTCCAAGAACAGCACTTCGCCTTGTGCCAACGTTATCTCTGTTCCAAGCGGAAGCAGGCACTGGATCATTTCCTCACTCAGCTTCGGAAAAAGGTGCTCATGCTTGGTTTCGTCGCTCATTTTTTGATCCTCTCCCTGTCGCTTCGCGCCGACCCTCCCCTCGGGTCGGCGCGAAGCGACGAGGAGAGGAGGCTTTACCTGACCTTTGCTAGATATTGATGCACGAATTGAACGGCGATGGCCCCGCCGCCGACGGCGGAGGCGACGCGCTTGACGGACTGGTGCAGGACATCGCCGGCCACGAAGACGCCGGGCACGCTGGATTCGAGCAGGAACGGGTCGCGGTCCAGGGGCCAGTCGGCGGGCCGCTTGCCAGCGGGCATCAGGTCTGGGCCGGCGAGGATGAAGCCGTTGTCGTCGCGCTTGACGACCCCATCCAGCCAGTCGGTGCGCGGCTGCGCGCCGATGAAGATGAAGATGGCCCTGGTCGGAACGACCTCGGCCTCGCCGGTATCCGAGTGCAGTATCTTGATGCGCTCGAGATGGGTCTCGCCTTCCGCCTCGGTGATCTGCGCGTTCAGCCAGACGCGGACGGTCGGCTGCGCCCGGATCTCGTCTACAAGATATTGGGACATACCCTTTTCCAGCGAATCGCCCCGGACTAGTAAGGTGACGCAGTGAGCGTACTTGGCGAAATAGAGAGCGGCCTGCCCAGCCGAATTTGCCCCGCCGACGAGGTACACATCATCGTCCTTGCACGAAAGCGCCTCGGTCAAGGCCGCGCCGTAGTAGACGCCCGCGCCCGATAGCCGTTCCAGGCCAGGCATGTCCAGCTTGCGATACGAGACGCCGGTCGCAATCAGCAGAGCGTGGCAGCTCACCTCGGCCCCATCTGCCAGCCTCAGGATACGGTACTGGTCCTGGAGTCGAAGTTCCGTCACCTCCTGCGACAGTATTTCCACCCCAAAGCGCTGCGCCTGCGTCACCGCCCGCCTTGCCAAATCCGCCCCGCTCAGGCCGGTCGGGAAGCCGAGATAGTTTTCGATGCGCGAGCTGGTGCCGGCCTGCCCGCCGGGCGCCTCACGCTCGACCATCAGCGTCCGCAGGCCCTCCGAGGCACCGTAGACGGCGGCGGCCAGCCCGGCGGGTCCGCCGCCGACAATGATGAGGTCGTAGAACGGCTGCTCTGCAGACGTCTTCAGTCCGACCTTCGCGGCGAGGGCGGCGTTGTCGGGATTAGAGAGCTTCTCGCCGTCTGTGAGAATGACGATAGGCAGGGCGGGGGCGTCCGCGCCTTCGTAGAGGCTGCACGCTTCGCTGTCCGCCTCGATGTCCTGCCACGCATAGGGGATATGGTTGCGGGCGAGGAAGTCCTTGACGCGGTGCGAGTCCGAGGACCACCGGTTGCCGATCACGCGGATGCCCGCATAGGGCGCGCGGTAGTTCGCCTTCCAGTCGTCCAGCAGGTCGTCCAAGACGGGATAAAGCTCTTGCTCGGGCGGATCCCAGGGCTTCAAGAGGTAGTAATCGGTTTTGACCTTGTTGATCGCCTTGATGGCGGCCTCGGTGTCAGCATAGGCGGTCAGCAGGACACGCTTGCAGTCGGGGTAGATCTGGATGGCCTGCTCCAGGAAGTCCACGCCGCCCATGCCCGGCATTCTCTGGTCCACGACCAGCAGAGCGACCGGCTCCTCGCGCTCTTTGAGCTGGTGGAGTGCCTCCAAAGCGGGCAGCCCGCCCTCAGCGCTCAAAATCCGATAGTCTTTGCCGTACTGCTTCCGCAAGTCGCTCTTGACGAGGCGGAGCACGTCCGCATCGTCATCCACCGCCAGTATCGCCGGTTTGGCCGCCATATGTGTCTCCTCTGCCTGCTCTCTCGTGGAACCCGCTCCGCCGGCAGTCTGTTATTGTACCTATGAACACCCGCCGTATCGAACCCGCTCCCGGCCAGGAATCGGTCTGGGACTATCCGCGCCCGCCACGTCTCGAAGACACCGACAAGCACATCCAGGTCGTCTTCGGCGGCGTGGTCATTGCCGACACGCGCCGCGCCAAGCGCGTCCTCGAAACCAGCCATCCGCCGGTCTATTATCTGCCGCCCGAAGACGTCCGTTTGGAGAATTTTATCCCCGCACCAGGCCAATCCTACTGCGAGTGGAAGGGCATGGCGAGCTATTACACGATCGAGGCAGGCGGTAAGCAGGCCGTCAGCGCTGCCTGGTTTTACCCAAATCAGACCGCCTCGTTCGCCCCGCTCCAAAACTATATCGCCCTTTATCCTGGACGCATGGACCTCTGCACGGTAGATGGCGAGCGCGTCCTGCCCCAGCCGGGTGAGTTCTACGGCGGCTGGATCACCTCGGACATTATCGGCCCCTTCAAGGGCGAGCCGGGGACGATGGGCTGGTAGGCAGATCCCGATGCGATGATGACACATTCAGGACGTGAAAAGGCCCGCGCACCTGCGCGGGCCTTTTCTGCCGATTCATACCGCGCGGTGCGGCCGCATCTCGTCCTCGATACCCCGCCGCAGTTCCATCAGCCGGACGGCATACCGCTCCATCGCCGCCTCTTCCTCCGTCCGAGGCTCCCACGGCGTTACCGTGATCGGCTGGCCGTCCTCGTCCACGGCGACAAAGACGATGATGCAGTGCGTCGTCTCCCGGAGCTGGCCGTCGCGCGGGTCGCCCGCGCTCACCTCCACGGCGATGTGCATGCTGGTTTTGCCCGTGTAGATGACCCGCGCCCGCACCTCCACCATGTTCCCGATTAAAATGGGCTTGTGGAAGCGGATGCCACCAACATACAGCGTGACGCAGTAGTGGCCGCTCCACCCGACCGCGCAGGCATACCCCGCCTGATCAATCCACTTCATCACCGCCCCGCCATGTACCTTGCCGCCAAAGTTTATGTCCGTCGGCTCGGCTAGAAAGCGCAACGTAGTCTCGTGGTGACGTTTTGTTTGCATAGTGTTACAGGTTCAACGTGTGCCATGAAGCGATGTATCAGTGGAGCTGGGGCTGATTTCCGCTGCATCGTAGTCATCGTAGATGTCCATCTCCGGCTGCTCCCAATCTTCGGCGAAGGGCACCAGCCGGGCGCGCAGATCCGCCGTCTGCTCATGGTCAATGCCATGGGCGCGGAGGTTGGTGCCGGGCGACACAGCCTCACGCGGCGGAACAAGGCTGTCAACGAACACGCCAGGGTGATCTCCTTTGCGGAACCAGGCAGGGGCTATGCGTCAGGGTAGCCATGCTTCACTCTCTGCTTCGCGATGTACCGCTCGATTGGCTTCCCAGGGCCTGATTTCAGGGCTTCGCAGATAGCCGCGACAGACTCCTGATACTCTCTGGCATCGGCCCTTAAAACATCTGCCAGCAGTATCCGGGCGACGGCATCCGGCTCTGCGCCCTCGCGCAGTGCCTTCTCGCGCAGCATGAGTTCCGTGTCTCGGTCAAGGGTGATTGTCATGGCGGCTCCTTTGGGAGATAGTGTACCCGGCGTGCGGGGGCACCTGCCGCGCGTCCCTCTCGCCGCTACGGCATCACCGCCTCCCACTTCTTCATCTCCACGGAATGGATGCTACAAGCTGCGGCGTATATGAAGGATGCGGACGAACGCTGGAACATCCTCAGCCACTTCAAGGACGGCGTAAAGTATCGAGTAGCCCATTTGGCCGATGCGGAAAGGCATCCGCCGCGTTTGGTATCCGCCCTTCACTTTGTCCGGGACAAGGGGATAACGCTTGGGCAGTTGCGACAGGGATTGACAGGCCGTTAGGATACCTTCGTTCCAGCGTTCTGCGAGTTCAAATCGGATGCTGGCCAGACGCAAGTATTCCATTTCGAGTTCCGCCTCAGCAGGCTCACTGAACTGGATGTCGTAAGACTCGGGCGCGTCGTCTTCAGTCACCATTCGGCGACAACTACTCCCTCTTCCGTCTCAATCAGCTTTGCGGACGGCCAGGTGTCGGGCAGGCCGCGCTTGGCCCTTTGCTCCGCGATGTACTGAGCCAGCGGCTTTTCGCGTCCGGCTTCCGCCGCCGCCATCGCCTTACTGACGGCCGCCGCTGTTTCCTCGTCTTCTCGCGCCTGGGCCTCTAAAGTTTGGGCAAGGAGGGTGTCAACCAGGGTGTCCAAATCTTGCCCTTCTTGACGGGCTTTTTCCAGCAGCATCGCTTCGGTTGATGGCTTGAGAGTGATGGTCATGGTGGCGACTCCTTTGGTAGACAGTATACCCGGAGG
>JANLUQ010000592.1:0-2467 GCA_031363565.1 Armatimonadota bacterium
CGCCGCCGTCTTCGGCAAGATTCCCCCGGTCACCGGTGCGCTGCTGCAAGAGGTCATCGATGTGGCAGTGATCCTCAACGCCCTCCGGGCACGCTGAGAGATACAAGTGCTGAGGGAAACAATGCCGGAACAAGGTCACACGCCCAGGTCTGGAGTCACCACGGTCAGCTTCACGGCGGGCGGTATCCTGCGAGTCCTTTGCGTGCTCGTCGCGGCGGTCATCCTCTGGCGCCTGATGGACCTGGTGGCGGCGGTCGTCATCGCCTTCACCATCGCGTCGGCGCTCCTGCCGCTTGCGCTCCGCCTGGAGAGACATGGCGTGCCGCGCGTCTGGACGGTGGTCGGCGTGTTCGCCCTCCTGACCGCGGGCGTGGCCGTCCTGAGCGTCCTGACGGCCCCTGCGATCGGCGTGCAGCTAGAGCGACTGGCGATCCGCGCGCCGGAGCAGGTCAGCCGCGCCTCGGACTGGCTGGCCGGCAAATTCAGCGGCATCGCCGGACGCCCGGTTCGAATGCCGGAAGTGAGCGGGCAGATCGCCCAGGGCCTGAGCGCGGCGGCGGCGCGCGCCCTCCAGATTACGGCGGGGGCGGCCGATGCGGTCGCCTTGCTCATCCTGGTCGTCGTGCTGGCTGGGTTCATGGTGGTCGACCACCGCCGGTTCCGCGCCGGCTTTCTGCGTTTCGCGCCGCCGGGCGCGCGGGACATCGTGGCGCGGCAATGGGACCAGGTGCAGGAGCGTGTGGGCGGTTATGTGGCCGGCATGGTGCTTATCTCCGCTGAGAAGGGTATTGTATTTACAACGGCCCTTTGGCTGATGGGCGTGCCTTCTGCCCTGCTCCTGGGCCTGCTGGCGGCGGTGCTGAACTTCATCCCGTATGTGGGCTTCTGGTCGGTGTTCCTGCTGGCGGAGATGCTGGCCTTCAACGCAGACCCTATGAAGGCGGTGTGGGTATTCGCCCTGTTCCTGGGGCATGAGTGGTTCAAGAGCGGCTTCCTAGGCCCATACCTGATGGGCCGGACGATGAAACTGCATCCCGCTGTCGTGCTGCTGGCGATCGCGGCGGGCGCGAAGCTGTTTGGAGTGCTTGGGACACTGGTGGCGGTCCCATTGGCGGCGGCAGTCTCGGTTGTCATCACGGATCTGCTGCCCGCCCCGCCCGATATCGCCGTGCCTGAAGACAGGCAGGTGGATCGGCCACACCGGTGGCTTCTTCGCTGGTCTGGGCGTGCTCCTGGCTCACGCCCGAGAGGGTCTTGATTCTCATGTCACCTAAAGAAAGAGTCTAACTGATGGGAACATCCCCTGTGTTCTGCGAACAATGCGCTGAAGCCGGAAAGAGCAGCCCGGCGGACTATGTCTATCAGTCCGAGGAAACCAGCTTGGCGGGGCCGATGCTGGGCGACCCGGATGCTTGGCCGCCGGATGTTGGCGGACGCCGACTTTTATGCCGCGAACACTACTTGCGATTGCCGGCGGACAGCCGGCTGGATTATATTCCTGCCGAGGATCAACTCAGGCATCTGGGGGAGATGGGAAGAACACAGCCATGAGCATCTACTTTTTCGAGACAAACGCCGTCGAGCAAGCCTACCTGACCGAGCGCCTACCCGACGAGACGCTGCACTTCCGCGCCGAGCCGCTGACGACCGGCGAACAGGCGCGGGAGACCTCCGGTGCCGAGATCGTCTCGCCCTTCGTACACTCACGCATGAACGCCGACGTCATCGAGAGCCTGCCCGACCTGAAGATGATCGCCACCCGGTCCACCGGGTTCGACCACATCAACGTGCCGGATGCCGCCTCGCGCGGCATCCCCATCTGCAACGTGCCTACCTATGGCGAGAATACGGTCGCCGAGCACACCTTCGCCCTGATTTTGGCACTCTCGCGCAACCTGCACAAAGCCTACGTCCGCACGGTCGTGGGCAACTTCTCCCTGGAGGGCCTGCAAGGCTTCGACCTCAAGGGCAAGACTCTGGGCGTCGTGGGCGTGGGCCACATCGGCGAGTACGTCATGCGGATCGCGCGGGGCTTTGGGATGCACCTGCTGGCCCATGACCCTGTGCAGGATATGACCAAGGCGGACCACTTCGAATTTACTTACACCACTTTGGAAGACCTTTTGGGCCGCTCGGACATCGTGACCCTGCACGCTCCCGCCAGCCGGGGGACGCGGCACCTGATCGGGGCGCACAACATCGGGCAGTTCAAGCGGGGGGCGCTGCTGATCAATACCGCCCGAGGCGAACTGGTGGACACGGAGGCGCTGCTGTCTGCGCTGGACCAGGGCATTCTCTCCGGCGCGGGCTTGGACGTGCTGGAAGGCGAGGAAGTGTTCTCGGAAGAGAAGCAATTGCTGCTAAACCCGAAGGCGAGCGAGCAGAGCCTGAAGCAAGCCTTGCGGAACCGGTCCCTGCTCCAGCGTCCCGACATGGTGATCACGCCGCACATCGCGTTTGACAGTGC
>JANLUQ010000427.1:0-15300 GCA_031363565.1 Armatimonadota bacterium
TGGGATAGCCGCCATTCGGGTAAAGGGGCGGAGCCGCCTGGAGGAAAGTGTTCGGCTGGGTCGAAGAGAGGACAGGGTGGGCCTGCGGCATATCCAGTGGCTTAAAGTGCTGAGTCTCGACCAAGTCCGCGTCCCAGCGCATCAGCTTTAGGATGTCGATCGGCACGGCATGCTGGAGGACGATGGTCTGCCAGTGCAGCGCGCTGGCCGGGTAGCGTGCCTCCGGCCGGCTGTCCATGGGCTGCGGCGCGGCGGGTGCCTGGAGTGCGGGCGCGGGGCCGGCGAGAGCGGCACCGCTGCCATCGGCAGTCCCAGACAGGGACTCGAAGACGTAGACGCCATCCTCATTTTTGCTGACCCTTGCCCCTGCGCTCGACGCGATGGTGCGGAGCGCCTTGGGAAGCGATGCGGCGTCGAGGTGGATGTAGACCGGCTTGAACGGCTTGTCGCCATCCCGCACCAGGGCTTCCACATTCACCTGGCGTTCGAGCATGGAAACAACGGCATGCAGATCCCCGGCGGCCACATCCATGCTGACCGTTTTACCGGCAGCCTCCTCGGCACTCCATGCCGGAGCGGCGGCGGACGCCAGTCCTCCCAATGCCAGCAGGCCGCAGGCCGCGGTCAAACTTGATCGTCTTCGATATAAACCCATGAGATGTCCTCCTGAACGAAAAACGGAAGCGTTGCGAAGTCGCGCGAAGTCGGTTGCCCCGACTTGAGTGGGGTCGAATAGGGAGATGAGAGCGGAATGGAGCGCTTCGTCGTCGCCGCGCAACGCGGGGCTGGCCCCAAGGGTCCAGGCAGGTGCCTGGACCCTTGGGAGCCGCAATTCAAGACCGGTTATTTCGAGGTCTGTGATTTGGAGGGGTTGATGATGGCGCCACCAGCGAAGCCACTGCCGCCCCCACTCCGCATGCCGCCGCCGCCGTAACCGCCGCCGCCGCCAAAGCCGCCACCACCACCACCGAAGCCGCCACCACCACCGCCGAAGCCGCCGCCGCCACGCCCGCCGTAACCGCCGCCGCCTTGACCACCGCCGATCGAGGTGATGCCAGAGGCAGGGCCGCCGCCGAAGCCGCCTTGGCCACCCTGACCATTACCGCCGCCGGCCTGGGCTGCGGGGACAACCTCATTGGTGCCGACCCGAACGATCCCCTGCGCGCCGAGTAGGAGGGCGATGTAGTAGGCATCGTACTTGTTGATCGGGATAGGGTAGAAGCGCTTGGGCTGGTTGTCCGTGCTCGCCGTCCCATCCGCGCTACCCACGATCGTAGTCCCATTCGGGGACGGGGTTATAACCGCCGCCAGGGGCGGTGTGGGCCGCTTGATGGCGACATTGTAGCTGCCGTTATCAACGGTGAAGGTCGCGTTCGCAGAGTTCAGCAGCTGAGTCAGGGCCACGGTGAAGGGGGCGTTCACGCTGATGTTGGCATACCCCTGGACATCCTGGGCGATGTTGTAGTTGTGGATGCCCGCGCTGGTGAACAGCAGCTTCAAGGCGGTCTGGATCGGGACGTTCTGGAGGTTCAGGGTGATGGGCTTGTCGGACGCCACGCCGGCATCCTGCGCCCGTGCAGGCATGGCTGCAAGTGAGCCACCTAGCAGAGTCAGTGCGCCCAGAGCGAGTGCTGCATGACGCTGGGCATATCGGATTTTCATGGGATGTTTCCTTCTTTAATAGACTTGCTTTAATAGACTTGGGTGTAGCCGCCTGAAAGCAGGCGCTCGCCGGTGAGATTATCATACCCTTGGGCGGTCGCCTCGACCACCAGAGAGTTATCGCTTTCGAGAACGAAGATGCGCTTGACGCCAGGCGGCAGGACATTAGCGAACGGCTGGCCAGGCTGGAATGCGCCGCCGTTTGCAGCGACCGGCCCCAGGCCGCGCGCCGCACCTAATGCCGCCGCATTAGGCGGGCCAAGTGTACCTGGCACCCCAGGGTTTGCCGGGATCACGAAGTTCGGCGGCAGCAGGATGATGCCGCTGCGGCGGGTCAGGGCATCGGCGATCACGCCGGCATCGTAGTGCTTGACGCCGATCTTGTAGAAGCTGCTCTGTCCCGTATCTTCGGTTGAAAAGACAGCCCGCGTTTCTGAGTTAGACAGAACGGACACCCCAGCCTGAACATGATAGACGCCATCCTGGAGTTCAGCGACCAGGGGCGGGTTGACCGATCCCAGGACCTGCTTCAGCGCGACTGAGAACGAGACGCCGCTCAGGCTCAGGGTGCCCACACGGGCTTCCCCTGGCACATCCGGGTCTATCACGAAGTTCCGGATACCCGCACTGGCGAACAGCGTCTTGAGCGCCGTCTGCACGGGCACCTGCGAGATATTGAGTGTGACCGGCTTAGACTCTGCCCCGGTCTGCGCCTGTGCCGCCAAACCGGCCCCAGTCAGGAGAGCGGGAATCAGGGAGTAGAAAATGGATCTGTTCATGGTATCCCTTTCTCTACTGTTAGTAGCCGCCCCCACCATCAGCGCCGCCCCCGCCAGGGTAGCCGCCACCGCCGCCACCAAAGCCGCCACCACCGCCACCGGGATAGCCGCCACCCCCGAAGCCGCCGCCGCCACCACCGGGATAGCCGCCGCCGCCGCCGCCAGGATAGCCGCCGCCGCCGCCGCCAGGATAGCCGCCCCCGAAGCCACCACCAGGATAGCCGCCAAAGCCGCCCCCGCCAGGGTAGCCGCCGCCAAAGCCGTTCGTCGGATTTTGCTGCGGCGGCCCGTTTGAGAGAGGAATAGTGATGGTAGCGCCATCCTCAGTGTGCAGGGTGATGCCGGTGGACTGGATCGAGGCAACCTTGTTGCCGCCGATGGAGTCGCCCGGCTTGACGGTCTGCGAGTTCCCATTGACCTCGACAACGGCGAAGATGCCTTCGGCGGCGTTCACGATACCGGAGACGCGCGTGCCCGCCAGGAGCTGATCCGCCTCACCAGGAAGGGTGAAGTTGCCAGCTATCTGCGGGCGCGGCGGGCGGAGCGAGAAGAGGTTCAGAGGCGGCAGGGCATCACGCAGGGGCGGCCTCATCCCGGCGACCCGGAGGTTGTTCGCAACGGCGATGGCTTTGCGCGCATTGGGAAGTGCAAACGGATCAGCACCAACCATCGGGTTGACGATGGTCGGCTTCGCACCGGTCGCCTTGGCGCCAGCAAGAGCCGTCGTGCCAGGAGCCGCCGCCGCAACGCGAGTAGGCTTTCCACCGAATGGGCCGGACGAAGCAGTGCTGGGGTCACCGCCGCCACCAGGGTAGCCACCGCCACCGGGGTAGCCGCCGCCACCAGGATAGCCACCGCCACCAGGATAGCCACCGCCACCAGGGTAGCCGCCGCCGCCAGGATAGCCGACGCCACCGGGGTAGCTGCTTGACGTCGGGGCATTGGATGCCACGACCGGAGCCGAGCCGTTGAATGCGCCCAGCGTGTAGGCGATCAGGCCACCCGCGATCAGTATCACAAAGACGGCCATGGCTGCCACGATCGGCAGGTTTTTCTTATCTTTCAGCCATTCCATGCAGACAATTCCCTCACTTTCCCTTAGTCATACCCATTCTGAGTATTCCCAGTCGGAAAGCCTTCAATACAGATACTTCAGAATATCAAGCAAAATTTCATCGGCTTCAGCGCCCGCCGGGGTATCCCCCAGGGTACCCGCCGCCGGAACCGCCGCCGCCAGGGTAACCGCCGCCGCCGCCGCCACCGGGATAACCACCGCCGAAGCCACCGCCGCCGAAACCACCGGCAGCCGCGCCGCCGGCAGCCGCACCCGTGCCACCGGCTTTCGTATTGAGCGGTGCCGGCTTGTCATCGTTCTGCGGGAAGATGTACATTGTCGCATTGTAGCTGCCCTGCATGTAGGGGCTGTTGCCACTCAGGTTCAGCCCATCCACCATTACCAGGCGGTTGAAATACTGCCAGTCGTAGAAGTGGGTCAAGATGTGCCGGAAGTCGCCGTTGACGGTGACAGTGCCGAGCGGAACCACGAGCACCCTGCTCCCGATCATCGGGTCATTCGGGCTGAGCGGAGGCGTAGGCAATGCGAACCGGGTAGTCGAGGTGATGCCTGTGGTGGTAAGCTGCCGCTGTAGATCCGGCGCGAGGTAGTGGTTGAACTCGAAGGTGAGCTGCCGCATAGCCTTGAACCGGTTGCTGACATCGTAGGGAGGCATGGTGGTGGCTGCCACCTGCGACCATTGAAGCTTGGTCAATTGGACCTTGACTTTGGCTTCCTTCAGATCCTTCAAGCCCTTCTTCTTGTTCAGGTCCAGCCCTTGCTGCCGTTCATCGGGGGTCGTGCCGGGCGCGTTGAGGTCCAGACGTGCCTGCTGGGCCGTGATGCTTTCCTGGGTCGGCTTGATCATCAAGAAAATGATTAGGCCAAGCGCCAGCAGGCTCAGGACGATGCCGACGGCGGCGACCACGAGGGGACTAAGGCGTGCTGTTTTCATAGGTTCTCTTTTTAGCCTCAGCCTGTGGGCCGGCCTCCGGGGTAGCCACCGGGATAGCCGCCACCGCCGCCGCCCGGATAGCCGCCACCACCGCCACCGGGATAGCCGCCTGCGCCTGGGAACCCGCCTGCGCCGCCGGGAGCAGCCGTCGGGGCCGAGCCGGGCGGGTTGGGCGGCAGCAGCGGGGCATAGGGCGGGGCGATGGTCGCGGTGACGGTGACATCAAATCCCTTGGGGATGATCACCATATGGACCTGGCGCATCTTGTTTTTGAGAATGCGCGCCGTCGCTTCGGGGGTCGCGAAGGGGCTGACGCCTGCCAGCGCCACGCGCAGGAAGTTCACGCTGTAGCCGCCGGTCTGACCCGCGCCACCGCCGCCGCCAGGGTAGCCACCACCACCGCCACCGGGATAGCCGCCGCCCCCGCCACCTGCGGTGGGAAGGCCGCCAACCAGCTCAGGCGGGGGCGGGCCGACGCCGGGAGGGACGTTGGCGGGGCCGTTCAAAGCCAGGCTCGCCGCGGTGAAATTAGGAGGGCTGCCAGTCGCACCCGTGGTGCCGCCGCCGCCCCCACCGCCAGGATAGCCGCCGCCGCCGCCGCCCCGACCACCGGGATAACCGCCGCCGCCGCCGCCGCCACCCCCGCCGCCGGTCGCTGAAGCGCCGTCGGCGAAGACCATGGTCTTGCCGAGATACCACCGGTGCTGGACGTTATCGGGGTAGCCGGGGATCTTGTCAACGGCGACCGAGCCGAAGACCGGCTGCGCGTACATGGCCTGGAGGTAGCGTCCGACCTCCTCGACGCTAGGCGAGTACGCCTTGATCACCATGGTTTGGTAACCAGGGCCGGGCGCGATGCCGCTGTAGATAAAACTATTCTTGGGGCTTTTGTCAGCCACGGTGTTGATCAGCGCGACCTGTGCGCGGATGTAGGCGTGGACCGCCACAGCGAAGTCCAGCTTGTCCTGGATCGGCTTCACCTGCGCGGTTGTGCTGACGGCCTGCGCTTCGAGGGCATCGTTCGCGGTCTTTTGCGCTTCATCCGTATCGGCCTGCTGGGTCAGCTCCGTCAGGTGCGTCTTCATGCTGGCGTACCAGATGAGCGGCAGGGCGACACTGAGCGCCACGAGCAGGGCGAAAACGGGTATGAGACGCTTGGTGAGGCGCCGCTGGGTCACGTAGGGGGGCAGCAGGTTGATTCGGAGCATTGTGATCTCTCGGGTGTGTCTCATGGACACGGCGATTTAGGAACGGCGATTTAGAACGGCGATTTCAGAGCAGTTCCTAGGAGGCCGGCGAGGCCGCACCGGGGCCGACTGCCGCGCCGGCGAGGACTTTGGTGGGCTTTGGCTTTTTGGGCAATGGGTTCGCGCCGAAAACAGCGTCACGTGCGGCCAGGCCGACGGCGATGGTAAAGGCGGGGCCGATGGTCGGCAGATAGGACGAGTCGAAGTGCTTGGACGTGACCGGCATCGCGGTGAGGGGGCTTGCGACCGCGACCGGCGCTTGCAGCTCGTTCTGGAGGAAAGCGGCGAGGTTGGTCAGGACTGCGCTGCCGCCGGTCAGCAGCACGCGGTCAATAGAGACCTGGGCACCCCGGCTGCGGTAGTAGTCCAGGGAGCGGCGGATCTCGGAGGCAAGCTCACCCAGGACAGGAGCAATCGCCTCAAAGATCTCATCGCGCAGCTTGGCCTCGTCCGCACCGCCGCCCGCACTCGCCATGCCGAAGCCGATGTCTTCGGTGGGCGGCATGAAGGCAGGTGGGGTGTCGGAGGGTGCAGGCCGGGCGAGGTTGAGTGTGCGGCGCTCGATGGGCTGGCCCTGCTCCGGGTCATCGCCTTCGGGCGCTCCGCCGAACGCCGTCCCACCCAAAGGGGTGTCGGAGTCGGTGCGGAAGGCATTGCCGAAGTCGGCGCCCTGCGCGTTCAGGTCGAACGGGTTGTCGGCGGTATCATCCAGGTTGAAATTGTCTTCATCCTGGAACTGCGGCGTCTCGTAACCTTCCTCGTAAGCGGTGCCGGTATAGACGGCCATGCGGTCGAGTTGGACGACGGCGTAGTCGCGCTTGACGCGCTCGGCCTGCTCCATCGTGTACTGCATCGCCTCGGCGATGGCGCGCGTCAGGCTGTCGCCGGCCAGGGGCAGGGAGCGTGGGAAGGTGAGCTGACCGCCCTGAAAAATGGCGATGTCGGTGTTGGCCGCGCCGATGTTGACGATGGCGACGGTCTCGTCCGCCCCGGCATCGGCGAAGGCCGGCTCGCCGAGGGGAGCCTGGGGGCGAGCGACGGGTCGGCCATCCTGGAGGTCCAGGATCGCGCGTGAGATCGCGAGTGGCTCGATGTCTATGGCGACGGGGTCAAGACCCGCCGCGAACAGGGTATCAATGTAGTTGGAGACGGCGTCCTGCTGGGCGACGGCGAGCAGCACTTCCATGTTAGGCCCGGAGGCGGCTTCGGGCGTGCGCGGAACGAGCGGCTGGTAGTCCAGCATGGTCTCACTGGGGGCGAACGGGACGTGGCGCTCGACCTCCCATTTCATGGTCTCTTTCAGCTCGGCATCGGTCATGCGCGGAACTTCGATGATACGAATGACGACGGCGTTCTGGCCGGTGATGCAGCCGACGGCACGCTTGACACTGATTCCGCTCTCGCGCATGAGCTGTTTGATGGCTGTTCCCATGGCGGCAGGGTCAGTGATGATGTTATTCTGGACGACTCCGATCGGAGTCGGTCCAATGCCCAGGGCAGTGATGGTCAGTCCGGTCTTGCCAGGGCGCAGCTCGGCGATCTTGATCTGCTGCGACCCAATATCTATGCCAATTAAAGGCCCGGCGGGCATAAGCTACCTCGATCTCGCTTTATTTTGGATTCACAACGCGAAAACTGAAAACGCAAAAGGGGGCGCAGATTCCTCCACGCCCCTTATTCTAACACGTCCTTCCCTGCTTGTCAAGGAGTTTTGCGGAAGGATTTTCGGATCGTCTCTTTGATTCTCTAGTAGGCGTTCACATCCGCCGCGCCGTACTTGGACAGGACAGACTCGGCAGTCGCCTGATCCACGTCGCCGGAGGGGAGGTTGATCGAGAGGACCGCGCCGCCGCCGGCCACCGTGCCGTGATAGCGCTCGGCTGCGTCGTGGGGAACGCCCTGATCCTTCAGGTAGCCGGTCGCACCGCCCGCGATCGCGCCCGCGCCCGCCGTCAGGGCCGTTGCGCCCAGGGCAGCCGCCAGCGCGCCGCCGCCCAGAACCAGCCCGATGCCGGGGATGGTCAGGGCCGCGAGACTGGCGAGGATGCCGACGCCGAGACCGATGCCCATCCCCTTAACCGCGCCTTCGCCCGCGTCTTCGGGCGTCGTGGTGCTGATGCCATGCTTTGCCGCCATCGCCGTGTCGCCCTGGCTGGCCGCCGAGTCAGCGCCGCCCCGGTCCATCGGGTTCAAGTCACCTGCCACTGCCATCGTCGCGGGAGTGCCATAGACAGCGGCGCTGCCGTGTGCGCCCGTTTCATTGCCTGCCGTTTCTGCGCGGACATCGGCTTGGCCTGCGCGCTCCGCCGTCGCCGCATCATAGCCCGCCGCCGTTCCTTCAGCGCCGAATGCGCCCGAGACGGCCCCGGCCACTTTGTCGCCGGCCTGGGCCAGACGGTCCCCGACGGACTTGGTCACGTCCACCGCGCTGTCGCCGACATTGCTCGCGCCGCGCCCGATTCCGGCCGCTGTCGAGGTCGCCGTGCCATACTGGGCATCGCCCGCTGCATCGTAGTTAGCCCCCGGCATGGCCCCGGCCTGGGTGGTGTAAGACTCGCGCGTCTGACCGTACTGGTCATTAGCGACCAGGCTCAGGTCTTCCTGACGGACGCCATAATCGAGCAGTGCGCCCGCCGCTTTCTCCGCCAGAGAGGCGTCCGCGAACGAAGCATATAGGTGTGCCATGGTGAAATAGTCTCCTTTTGGTTGATTCTTTGGGAAGCAGCCAATGGCCAGCTTTACCCGACGGGCGGACAGGGCAAACCTCCGCTTGCGCGCGCCCCGCAAGTGCGGTACAATGGGGTTATGCGTATCGTCTCCGTCCGTGCCCGGCCCTGGACACTGCCCCTCGTCGCGCCCTTTGTCATCGCCGCGCGCCGCGCGCACGATGCCCGGAACGTGCGCGTCCATGTCGAGACGGAGGCGGGCGGGGGCGGGGTTGGGGCGAGTTGTCCGGTCGGCTATGTGACGGGCGAGAGCGTCGAGTCGGTGGAGGATGCCCTGATGTCGGTCGGCCCGCGCTTCGAGGGGCAAGCGACGGACCGGCTCCAGCCGCTTCTCGTGCTTGCCGCTGACCTGCTGCATGATGCGCCCGCCGCGCGGGCGGGTCTGGAGATGGCGCTGTACGATGCCTGGGCACGGCACTGGCACCAGCCGCTCTGGCAGCACTTCGGCGGGGCATTCTCGCGGGTGACGACGGACCTGACGATCCCTCTGGTTTCTTTAGAGGAAGCGGCGACCCTCGCCCAAACAGCCTGGACGGAGGGGTTCCGGTCGCTCAAGATCAAGGTCGGCGACCCGGAAGGGTACGCGGCGGACCTCGCCCGCATTGAGGTTATCGTCCGCACCGTTCCCGGCATCCGGCTGCGGATAGACGCCAACCAGGCGTTCGCACCGGACGAGGCCGTCACGTTCGCCCGCGCCCTCCTCGCGACGGGGGCGACCATAGACCTGCTGGAACAGCCGGTCGCCGCCGATGATGTGGCAGGCCTGAAATATGTCCGGGAGCGGGCGGGAATGCCGGTCTTCGCCGATGAGGCCGCGCGCACCGTTCGCGAGGTACAACACCTGCTGCACGAGGATGCGGTGGACGGGGTCAATGTCAAGCTGATGAAGTCAGGGATCGGGGGCGCTTTGGAGATCATCGCGCTCTGCCGGGCCTCGGGCAAGAAGCTGATGCTGGGCTGCATGCTGGAGACGGGCCTTGGGATCGCCGCCGCCGCCCAAATCGCTGCGGGGACGGGCGCATTTGACTACCTCGACCTGGATTCACACCGCCTGCTGCGCCCCGTGCCGGGCCTCTCCGGCGGATTTGCTGTGGACGGTGAAGATCTGGTTGTCGAGGCAGACGGAGAAGCGGGTTGGGGTGTGACGGTGCCGGACCTTGAACTCTGAGTTACTGATGTTACGCACGGAGTTCGCCACGGAATGAATTCCGAGGCTAGGATAAGCCCACCGTCCAGGGGACGTGAAGACAAGAAGGATATAACCTGGGGCATCCTGCTTTTGCGTCCCCTGGACGGTGGGCACTTGGTAGCCTTGCACTTCAGTGCGTGGGCAGGGGATGCGTAACAGCAGTGAATTATCTGACGATCACAGGGAACATTTTCGCCTTTTGCGGCGACTAACTACTGTCTTGGAGGGAAAATAATGATGGAACGAAACAACACGCGCAGGCGCGGTGGGTTGGCGGCGATACTGGCCGTCCTCACCCTGGGCAGCATACTGGCCGCGCCCCAGGCCGCATTCGCGGGTGAAAAGAAGGGGAAAGACGGCAAGATCCCCATTGTGATCGGCAAACCTATCATCACGCCGGACCCGAAGACGCCGAAGAAGTAGCTGCAGATGGCGGGCGGTGGCATCAGGGAGCGAGTGGTTAAAGACCGCCCGCGCCCATCCCTGTCTCCGGCGACTGCGTCACATCAGCGCGTGAGACAGCCGCCACGCAGGTGGGGCATCATCAGTTCCGGCATCGGCCTCTTTTCTTTGGGGGCATGGCTTGGTCGAGGATACTCGACGGGGCTGGTCCCGCCTCGTCCTGACGGCGACGCTCTTCCCCACCCCACCCGCCCACGCCGGAGACTGGAAATTCTCCGCTACAGGCACCACTTTCACTCGCACAGCTACAGGCGGCTCCGGCTCGCCGTTCCCACCTGGTCAGCCCCATCCTAGTTAGAGGGACACAACACAAAAGAGCCGCTGCGTCTATTGATGCGAATGTTACGTAAGCCTCACTCTAAGCGCCCCACCGGGAACGACACGCCGGGAGCGCCGGGCCGTGAATGCCCCGCCGGGAACGGCAGGTCTGAGGGGCGCGGACGCCGACCGCCCGGTGGGCGGAAGAAGCGCACGCGTGGGTGGAGCGCACGGCGGGGCGTTCACGGCCCAGCCAAAGCCCGTGCGCAGCATCAGTCAAGGGCTGTATTAAGGGAGGCATCGGAGGAACGCACGGCAGCAATCGAGGGCGCTTGGTTAGGTGGCGCCGCCGAAGCGCTGGCGCAGGGTGAGCCAGGCGAATTCGGGCAGGGTCATCACTTTGGAGAATTTTCGGGGGTTCTTGTAGAGTCGGTATAGCCACTCGAACCCATGCTGCTGCATGAAGGGCGGCGCGCGCCGGACGCGCCCTGAGAAGACATCGAAAGAGCCGCCGACGCCGACGAGCACGGCGGCGCCCAGGATGTCTTTGTACCGGGCGATCCACTTCTCCTGCTTGGGGATGCCCAGGGCGACCAGGACGATGTCGGGACGGGTGGCCTGGATCTGCGCTACGACTTCCGGCTCCTGCGCGGGCGTAAAGAAACCGTCGCGCGTGCCGACGATCAGCGTCCCCGGGTAGAGGGCGCGCATCTTCACGGCGGCCTCCTCGGCGACGCCGGGACCGGCCCCGAAGAAGAAGATGCGGTAGCCTTTTGCGGGCGAGAGGCGGCACAACTCCCCCACGAGATCCACGCCGGAGACTTTGTAGGGAACCGGCGTCCGCATCTGGCGCGAGGCCCACAGGATGCCGAAGCCGTCGGGTGTCACCAGGTCCGCCGCCTCGATGATGGCGCGCAGGGCAGGATCGTGACGGGCTGTGACGACCATGGAGGCGTCAGCGGTGACAATGTGGTGGGGGGTCCGGGAGGCGACGAAGTGGTCTATCTCGGTCAGGGTCTCCGAAGGGGAGACGCAGTCCACACGGATGCCCAGAATCGTGACCGACCCGAATGGCCCGGCGGCGTGGGGGTTGGTCGGCACTCTGGTCGGCGGTGCGGGGGGGCCGCCCTGCCTATCGGAAGGCGCGCTTCTTTTTGGTACTGCGTTTTTCATAGCCGCCGTTCGGGGACGATTAAACTTGCAAGGCATGCGGCCGCTTGCGGTTGATGCGGCTCTTTTTGCATCGCTTCCAATAAATAAATCGGCGGTCCCACGCGCGCAGGATGTGAAAGAATGAAGTCCTACGGCCTGTAGTCCGACCCGTACCTTCAATCTACCCGCCAAGGGGCCAGGCTGTCAAGCCATCGCCGCACGAGATCGGTGGTATAATTAAGACATGTCTCGTCCTGTTCCGTTCGGTCCGCTGGCTCTCAGCTTCCTGGTCCTCATCCCCGCCCCATTTTTCGCCCTGCTCTGCCGGGGCCACTCGCCGACCCGGTTCGAGACGGCCAACCTGCCGGTCTGGGAACGCCGCCTGCCGCCGTCCGCGCCGCCGTCCCGCTTCTTCCGGCTGATCCCTGCCCTGCCCGGCACGATCCAGGTTCCAGGCAACCCGTGGCTGGCATCGCTGCTACGGGCCGACGAGAACCGGCTCCTGACGGGCGTTGAGCACCCTGGAAGGGGCGATGCCGGGGCGGCCGGCGACTGGCTGGAGGCGGCCTGCGCCTGGGGCCGGACACCTACGGCACTGGCGGCAAAGCAGGACCGGGTGGCGACCCGGCTTCTGGCGGCACAGGCAGAAGACGGGACATTCGGACCGGCCCCTGAAGTCACACCGGCTCCAGCATGGTCGCCGGCCGAGGCAGCGGCGCAGCGGTCTTGCCTGCGCGGGCTTCTGGCTTACTACGCGGCCTCGCGTCAGCCGGCGGCGATCCAGGGCGCTTTGATGGCGGGCAGCCGGATGGCGAAGGCTTCGCAGGACAGTCCCGACCAAGCCTGGGTCTACCCGTTGGCGCGGCTGTCGCAGGAGACGGACGACCGGCGCTTTCTTGCCGCCGCCCGGCAGCAGGCAGCGGGCGGCACGGGCGACGGCCTGGGCCTGTGCGCGTTGTATGAGGCGACGGGTCAGCCCGCTTATCTGGCGGGAGCACGCCTGGCATGGGCGCGCGGCCCTCACACGCCCGCTCTGGCTGCCGAGATGCTTTTGCTGACCGGACAGGCCGGCTACGCCGCCGTGCTGGACCATCTGCCGGCGGCGGGGCCGGAGATGGCACGGACGGCCTGGACGCGCGCGCCGCTCGGGCTGGCGGTGAACACGGACCGCGACTCGGCCGCGGTCTTCCACGGTCTCCGCCTGGAGCAGAGGACGGTGCAGGGGGTGCGAACGATCACAGTGGGCATGCCCGCGCCCAAAGCGGTGCGGCTGCGCGTGTTCCTGCCGTCCGGTCAGGCGGCCCGGATCTGGATCAACGGCGTCGCGCAGGCCGCGCCCGCGCTTCCAGGCGGCTATGCGCTGCTGACACGGCGCTGGCAGAACGGGGACCGGATCGAGATCGGCTGCGCCGTCTCCAAGTCACCCGCGCGGACGGCCCCGGCGATTCGGGCACAAAAGAAGCCCCTACGGGGATAAAAAGGGGGCGCGAGTGGTCGCGCCCCCTCCACAGTCAGGACGGTTTACGTCCCTTCCTGCCAGGAGGCCAGGTAGCGCTCCTGCTCTTCGGTCAGCGTGTCAATCTGGACGCCGAGCGCTTCCAGCTTGAGGCGGGCGATCTCGGTATCAATCTCCTGCGGGACGCCGTAGACGCTCTTTTCCAGCGACTTGGCGTTCTTGTTCATGTATTCCGCCGACAGTGCCTGATTGGCGAAGGACATGTCCATGACGCTGGCCGGGTGGCCTTCCGCCGAGGTGAGGTTGATCAGTCGGCCTTCGCCCAGGACGAAGATCTTGCGGCCGTCGGGCATCGCATACTCGTCCACGAAGTCGCGGACCTCGCGCTTGCCGCCGGTCGCCATCTCCGCCAATGTGGGGATGTCGATCTCGACATTGAAGTGGCCGGAGTTGGAAACGATCGCGCCGTCCTTCATGGCCGCGAAATGCTCGCCCCGGAGCACATCCTTGTCGCCGGTCACGGTGCAGAAGAAGTCGCCGACCTTAGCGGCATCGGCCATCGGCATGACATGGAAGCCGTCCATCGTCGCTTCCAGGGCGCGCAGTGGGTCAATCTCAGTGACGATGACCTGGCAGCCCATGCCGCGTGCGCGCATCGCGAGGCCCTTGCCGCACCAGCCGTAGCCGGAGACGACGAAGAACTTACCGGCCAGCAGGACATTGGTGGCCCGAATGATGCCGTCAATGGTGCTCTGGCCGGTCCCGTAGCGGTTGTCGAAGAAGTGCTTGGTCTGGGCATCGTTGACGGCCACGATGGGGTAGGCCAGGACGCCCTCCTTCGCCATCGCGCGCAGGCGGATGACGCCGGTCGTGGTCTCCTCGGTGCCGCCGATGATATTCTCGATCAGCTCGCGCTTCTGGGTGTGGATGATGCCCACGGTGTCCGCACCGTCGTCCATGGTGAAGTTCGGCTTGTACTCAAGGGCGCTGAGGATGTGCTGGTAATAGGTATCGTCATCCTCGCCCTTGATGGCGAAGGTGGCGATGCCGTAGTGCTGAACGAGGGCGGCGGCGACATCATCCTGCGTAGACAGGGGGTTGGAGGCGCACAGTACGACCTTCATTCCGCCGGCCTTCAGGGTCCGCATCAGGTTCGCGGTCTCGGCGGTGACGTGCAGGCAGGCGACGGCGATCAGGCCTTCGAGCGGTTTCTCTTTCTCGAAGCGCTCGCGGATGGAGCGCAGCACGGGCATCTCGCGCTCGGCCCACTCGATGCGGCGCTTGCCTGCATCAGCGAGGCTCAGGTCTTTCACATCATAGGCGGGGGGCGCGACGGGCATTGGCTCCAGGGTCGCGGACGGGGCGGCGGTCATGGTCATACGGATAGCCTTTCCAGGATTCGGGATTTCGCAGCAAAGTTTCGCAGCAAAGTTTCGCGGCAAACGGTTTCACGGCAAACGCTTTTATTATACACCATTTTCCTCCGGTTGCCTGTCGCTGGGCCGGTACGTTCGCAAAACCGGCAATGACACCAGGGGATAGGGCGGCGAAAGATGGAGGGGCCGGAGGAAGAGGAGGAAAGAAGAGGGGCGCACACAGGGTGCGCCCCTATGGGCGGGTGCTGGGATGTGTGGGGGCGCGGCGTATTCCTAACATCGTTTCCCGTTGAACCGGTACGCCGATGAACCCGGCGATGATCGCTGCCACTTCTTCGGCATGGGCTTCCTGACGGAGCGCACACAGGGTACATCTGTTGCCCGGTGAGCTCGTCAGCGCTCTCAGCCAGCGCGGCGTCGGATCATCATTGCCCCATTGAAGACTCACGACGTGTTGGAGGCCGAGAAGCATGCTCGGCATCGGCTTGATCTGTACGGCCTCGATCCTGCTCATCGGGTACGCCCTTCTGCCGCCTACCTTGACCGACCGGTCACGCCTATCGAGCGTCACGCCTAAGAGATTGCCAAAGGCAGTGAAAATCCACCAGAACATGGCTACAGGCAAAAGCATGAACAAGTACAACCCACAGCTGGAGCGATAGGCCGAGGTGACATAAGGCAGCAAGCCGGGCAGCGTGGCATGATGGAAAGGACTTGTCCAGAAGGTGACCCAGGGCGACAGCAACGAGGTCGAGAGGATGCAGACTTCCACCACGAAGAGGCGGCGGATGGACCGGTTGAGGACGACCAGGCGGTCCCCGCTCCGGGTGAGCTGCATCCCCTCCAAACGAAGGAACAGCGGCGGCGGATCATCGCGCAGCGGGGCGGGTGGCCAGATGCCTTCAATCTGTGGCGGCGGGCCTCCTTCATGCTTGTCCATGGTGAGAGTGTACCAGAACAGCGTTAAATTACTGATGTTACGCA
>JANLUQ010000443.1:0-10945 GCA_031363565.1 Armatimonadota bacterium
CTCCTTCTCCACCACGGTCTGGGTGGAGATGCCGCCATGATCGGTGCCGGGCAGGATCAGGGTCGTGAACCCGCGCATTCGGTGCCAGCGCCCCAGGGTATCCTGGACGGAATGGTTCAGGGCGTGCCCCATGTGCAGGCTGCCCGTGACATTCGGCGGCGGGATGGTGATGCTGTATTTCGGCTTCCCCGGCGTCGGGTCGGCGTGAAACAGGCCCGATGCCTCCCACCCAGCATAGAGCCGCGCTTCCACGTCCTGGGGTTCGTAAGCTTTTTCCATCGTTTTCATTTCCATTTCTCGCAGATCTGCACGTCAGCCTTCGCCTGCCAAGGCCTGCCGCAGCGCCTGCCATTCTTCCCAGCAGTCCTCGGGATCAATGTCCCGGAAGCCGCGCTTTTCTTCCAACTCTAGCGCGGCGGATCCGCGCAGCATCATGCAGACGCCCTGGTCACGGGCTTGCAGCACCTCGGCGCGGGTCAGCGGGCTGCCCTTCGAGAGTTCAGCCTCGCGCAGCAGGTGCGCCAACGCAGGCATGAAGATGGGGACAAAGTTCATGGCTTTCTCCTAAGACTTGCCGAACATAAATAGAACACGAATAGAAAAGCCCCCGCATCCATGCGACACAGGACTCCCAAAGGAGACCAGTCGCAAGGACGCGGGGGCTTCACACGTCTTGATTCCAAGACATGGCCGACGCGCGATACCACCTTGCTTCCCGCCCGCCATTCCTGCTTCCCCCGGAATTGGGGGTTGGGGGCGAACGGACACTCATTCTTCGACCTGCGGCTCCGGGGCGACCTTCAGCGGCACTTGGGCGTGGGGACGCTTGCAGCCGGTGGCGTCCCCTCTCTGGCGCGTGTACGCCGCCTACTCTTCCCCATCATGGCCGTGCTGACAAGGCAGTATAGCCGGAAAGGGGGAAGCGAGTCAAGCGCGTTTTGCTTGTGAGAGGGGTGCGATGAATTACACCCTTTACCCGCTCCTCCCTATCTGCCTGCAATATGTTCGGGCACTGAAGTACCCGTCTGGAAAGCCTGCGGCTGACCGTCCAGGGGACTGGGGAGAGCAAGGCGGGCAACTCCGTGACGGACGGCTCTTCCGTCCCTTGGACGGTCGGCGCAGCCTCCTAGACGGGTACTTCAGTGCCTGGACTTGCCCCATGGTATAGGAAAACCCGCCTCTGTGCAGAACAAAACGCGCGGGCAGATCGGTTTCCTGAACATGCTGCCAACCCTCTTCTTCGCGCTGCCGCCCAAGCCGATGCGGGAAGCCCCGCAAGATAACCCGCAACTCCCGTAAATTTGCAGTGCGTCGCTTGCCGGCCGTCTGCCGACAATGACAGCGGGAGACACCACATTCATGACCCTCGTAATCGAAAAGCGCCCCGGGCAACGCCCCAGAAAACAGACCATCTCGCCAAAACAGACCATCTCGCCAAAACCGACAAATCCGCTGCGCGAGCCGTGCGCGGACATGGCGCGTCGGCTGCGGGTCGAGGCCGCGCCCTTCGAGATGTCGCATGATGCCCTCGACTTCCTGATCGAGAGCTACGCCAAGCTGGTGGAGGGGATTCTGGACCCGCGCGCCAGTGCGTCCGGCATCGAGTTCGCTTACAGCAGGCTGCTGGGGACGCGCGGGGGCATCTGCCGGCTCTGCCCACTCTCGGACATGGATAAACTGCCGCGCAAGTCCGTCAAGCGCTGGGAATGGGCCGAGACCCACCTGCGGGACTATCTGGGCAGCGCGCCCCAGTTCGAGGAGGTTGTCGCCGTCGCCCAGCGCGTCGAGGACGGCTGGGCCGAGAGCATGGAGCGGTATGTCCTGACCCTGACGGCACGGATGCGCGAGACCGAGATCCCCGACAAGATCGGCATCTTGAAGGGAATTGACACGGTCAGCCTGCATCTCGCCCAGCGTGAGGTCTTCGCCCTCTCCGAGCACTTCGCCATCCCTTTGGAGAACACCAACGCCGTCAAGCTGCGCGTCCGCCTCCTGGCCCTGTTCCTGACCCTGCATCGCTGCGGCTTCTGCGCCGCCTTCCCCGCCATCCAGTCCTACCGGCGGACCTTCCGCATCCACGACCCGGTCGCCTACCCCTGGTGGTTCGTGGACTGCCGCCTGACCGAGCGGCAGCTCAACTGGACCCATCGCCGCCTGCCGACCCAGGACCTGGACTGGCGGTTCTAGCGATAAGCCTCTTCCCACAAGTCTCTTCCCATAAGCCTCTTCCCACAAGCCTCTTCCCAAACCGTTCCGTTTCCTGTATACTGACAGCAGCAAGCACTACAGGAAATAGACACTATGACACCCACGCAACGATTTTCTTTTGGCGGCGCTGTCGCCCTCGCCCTGCTCAGCCTGATCCTTTCCACCCCGGCACGGGCACAGGAAGGGCAGGATCTGGGGACCTGGGCATTTTCTTATCCCGATAATACCAAGCCCGGCGCGGTGCTCGACCTGCGTTCTCTAAACGAGAAGACGGCGGGGGAGACCGGCTTTGTTCATCTCAGCGCCGACGGCCAATCGTTCGTGCTGGGCGACGGTCGGCCGGTCCGCTTCTGGGCCTGCGGGTCGGATGTATACCGAAACTCACCCGAGGAGATGGCACGGCACGCCCGGTTTTTGGCACGCATCGGCGTCAACATGGTGCGCCTGCACACGCAGATCGCGCCGGATGTGGACGGTCCGATCACCAATGTCAACGCGAAGGAGATTGACGGCATCTGGCGTATGGTCGCCGCCTTGAAGAAGGAAGGGATTTACACGACCATCTCGCCCTACTGGGCGAATGGCAAGAAAGTGACGGGGTGGGGGATCGAGGGCTACACCGGCCAGACCGACCTCTGGGGGCTGCTGTTCTTCAACGAGAAACTTCAAGCAGGCTACAAGGCCTGGGTCAAGGCGCTCTATGCCCGCCCGAACCCTTACACGGGCATGACGCTGGCAAGTGACCCGGCAGTCGCGATCATCCAGGTCCAGAACGAGGACGGCATGTTCTTCTGGACCATGCAGGGAATGAAGCCCGAACAGCAGGCGGTTTTGGGCCGTAAGTTCGCCGCCTGGCTGACGAAACAGTATGGCTCGCTCGACGTCGCCAAAGCGGCCTGGGCAGGGGCAGGGGAGGGTGGGGACGATTGGGCAAACGGCAAAGTGGTCATCCTACCGACCTGGAACTTGACTCAGGAGGAGACTGGCCCAAAGGCGAAGCGAGTGGCCGACCAGGTCCACTTCTTCGCCGACACCCAGCGCGGGTTCTATGCAGACATCACGGCCTACTACAAGAACACATTAGGCTGTAAGCAGCTCGTTAATGCCTCCAACTGGTTCACGGCGGACCCGGTGAAGCTCAACGATGTCGAGCGGTACACCTACACGGCCACCGATGTGATCGCCGTCAACAAGTATTACAACGGCGGCGTCCACCTGGGCGACAACAACGGCTGGCGTATTGACCCAGGCCACCATTTTTCCAACCAGTCCGCCCTGATGAACCCGCGCGACTTGCCGACGAATTTGAAGCAGGTGGCAGGGCACCCGACGATCATCACGGAAAGCTCCTGGGTCGCCCCGCTGGGCTATCAGTCTGAGGGGCCGTTCCTGATGGCCGCCTATCAGTCACTGACGGGGGTGAACACTTTTTACTGGTTCAGCGCTGACGCCCCAGAGTACCGGACCGATCTGGGCTTTTCCTTCCTGACCATCGCCGGCTCACACCCCTTGGTCAAGTGGTCGGCGGATGTCCCCGAGATCATGGGCGAGTTCCCCGCCTGCGCCCTGATGTACCGGCGCGGCTATCTCAAGCAGGGTGCCCCGGTCGTCCAAGAGGAGCGCGCCTTGACCGATCTATGGGAACGCAAGACGCCCCTGATTGCTGAGGACAAGAGCTTCGACCCGAACCGGGCAGGAACGGGCGTGGGCCAATCCGTCCTCGCGCGGGGCGTGGACCCGCTGGCCTTCCTCGTCGGTCCAGTCCGCGTCACTTACGGCGGCGACCCGGCCCTGACCAAAGTGACCGACCTTGCCCCATACATAAACGCGGCCTCAAAGACCGTCAGGAGCGAGACCGGCGAGATTCGCCTGAACTACGGCAAAGGGCTGTGCATCGTGAACGCCCCCAAAGCGCAGGGGATCACCGGATTCCTGAGCAAAGCCGGCCCGGTGACGCTGTCGGACGTGACCATCACCTCCGGCAACCCCTATGCCACCGTCGCCGTCGTCTCGCTGGACGACCTGCCGGTGCGCCGGTCGCACAAGGTTCTGGTGCAGGTGGGGACGGCGGCCCGGCCCACCGGATGGCAGGCGACGGAGACGGACTTCCCCTCGGAAGACGGCAAGGCGACTCTGCACGGCTTCGAGGTCATCAAGACGGGCGCCGCCCCCTGGCAGATCGTCAACGCCGCCATCTCGCTGACCGTGACGAACCCAAGCCTGACGAAAGCCACCCTGCTCGATGCGGCCGGCTACGCCGTCCGCGTCGTCCCCATCACCCGCACGGGGGGTAAGATGACGGTGAAACTGCCCGCCGAGACGATGTATCTGGTGCTGGAATAGAGCAGAGATCAGGACGGGCAGAGATCAGGACGGGCAGGGGGACCCTGCCCCTACGATGCGTACCATAGGGGCGGGGTTCCCCTGCCCTCTTCTCCTGCCGCGTCCTCTTCTCCTGCCGCGCCACCATCACCACGCATGATCTCCCGATACAGGCGCATGTCCCCCACACGCACCCACCGGTCCCGCGTCACGATACGCGAGCGGACCTCGTCCCCTGCCCCGATGTCGCCGCGCTCGATGGCGGTGACAAAGGCGGTAAACTCCATCGCTTCTTCCGCTCCCGCCTCAGTTCGCACCCACATTCCCGTCGGCTCGCCGATCTCATTACGCATCCAGTTGTCCTCTGTTCATCCGTCTCATGCGGCGGCGAGCAAGGTACATCCCGGCATCACATCCTTCTCATGTGGGGCGATACCAGCCCGAAGGACGCGGCTTGCGCGGCGCACTCTCGTCCACACCTTCCTCATCCTCCCCGGTAAGAGTCGCGGCGGGCGTGATCTCCTTAGCGGCGATCCTCAGGGAGTGAATGTCCGAATGCCCTTCCCGTGCCAGATCCGCCAGGGTCAGCTCCGCTGTCGCCAACCGGGCCGCCTCGGGCGAGGCGGCGATGATCTCAACGACGGCCGTTCCCTGGAACGCGACATTGACTTTATATCTTATTGCCATACGTTATGATCTCTCTCGTTTATTTGCGCCTTAGTGGCGCCCAGTTTTTCGCCGGAGCTGCGGGGATTTTCAGCCGCTCGATCTCAGCATCCTTCGCCGCAAATTCGCGCTCCCACTGTGCCCGCTCCCGCGCCAGCGCGGCTTTCATCTCTGCCACACGCTGTTCATGCAGCATGTCCATATGCGACAGAGTTTCGCGGGTCGTTTCCTCGCGGTCGTGAAGCACTGCCCGCAACTCTTTCGCTTCTTCTTTCGCCAGCCGGGCCGTTTCGCGCGCCTCTTCGACCCAGGCTTTGTAGAGCGCAACTTGTTCACCCTGCTGCGCCTGCAGCGCGTTCAAAAGAGCGGCAAGAGGCAGCTCGGGCGGGGCCGTAAGGGCGGATAATGTTGCGGCTTGCGCTTGCCGCGCTGCCATGCGCTCCCCAATGACTCGGACCCGGTCGCGGTCGTAGCGAGGCAGGCCGTCCGACCCGGTCGCCGTCGGCCCGAAGTCGCCTTTAGAGGCACGGGCGCGGACATTGCCCGGCGACTTGCCCAGCAGGGCTGCCACCTCGCGCGTCGTCAGGGAAGGAGGCTGCGCGCCCCAGTCTATGCCGCCGTGCGGCGCCGTGTTGTCCTGCTGCTTTGTTTCGGGGTTATCTCCCATGCCCGAAGTCTAGCAGAACCAGCCGGGGTTGTCAAGCCTGATCCCCTTCTTTCTTCCCTCACGGCGCTTCCAAATCTTCTCCCCTTTTCGTTTGCTTGCTGACTAATCCGTTTTACGATACGTTTACGCTCCCATGGTACAGTAAGCCGTTCGTGAGGCATTGTCCACTGTCGACCTCACGAACACCAATCGTTTAAGTGCTGGGGAAGCAGTCCTGTCGGAGCACGTTCGTGGTCGCCGTCCCGCTCCGGCTTGTTCAGTGGCGAAACCGATCCTTGATTTCACCGCCCCTCCTCGGAGGGCTTTTGTCCAGGGCTTTCCCATTGCCCTGGACCCGCTGCCGGTTCACCAACCGCACTGCCACGGAGCAGAAAGAGAATCGCATCATGATCACCTCCCGCACTCTGGGCCTTGGCCTCGCCGCCGCCGCCCTCGTCAGCCTCGCCCTGGCTCGGCCCGCCGCCGCCCAGGCACCGCCTCTTTCAGTATCTAGCCACAACTACGTCTACACCGTCGCGTTCACCACTCCGACCCCATTCCTCAGCTACCCATCGGGCGGCATCCACTTCCAGTTCAGCCCGTCCGGTCCGGCCCCTGCTGTGGCCACCATCACTGGGGGCAACCTGACCTACTCCAACGACTGGAAACTCAACATCGGCGGGGTCACCACCTTCGGGGACGCCAAACCTGGATATAGCTTCTCCGGCCCAATCACCGGAGCGGAGGTGACGATCGGCAACTCCACGGCGGCCAATGGCTTCACGGTGCCCGTCACCAACTGGGGCACCTCGTTCGGCTTCACCTTCATCTACGCTGACCCGCCCGGCACCGACCCGAGCGACTTCAGCTTGGCCTTGCAGGCACCGGGTCAGGCCGACGCCTCCCTGCTCGACCTCCAGTTCAGCCCATCGGGGTCTGTCACGCTGATAAGCAGCGCGGCAGGTGTCAGCGTCACGCCCCAGGGGAACGCCCCGACCCCGGTCCCCGCCGTGCCGGAAGCCTCGACGACCGTCTCGCTGGGCCTGCTGCTGGCACTCGGCCTCGGCGGCACCATGGTTGCGGCCAAGCGGAAGAAGGCGGCCCACTCAGGCCGGTAAAAACGAAAGTTGCTCCGCTCTCGGTCCGTCCCACGCCCCGGCCTCAGGCCGGGGCGTTTTCTTGTCTGCCAGGCCGGTGATTGTACGAGAAAGTAAAGGTGATAGAAGAAAAGCGACTTTCTATGTTACAATGGAAACATATAGTCTTACAGCGCCCTTGTCTCATATTCCAACGTACTACACACTATGAATACCCCTTGGCGGATCGAGATGCTCGGCTGGATGCGCGCCCAGTCCGGCGACCTGACGGTGACGCGCTTCCGCACCCAAAAGACCGCGCTGCTGCTGGCGCGGCTCGCCCTGTTTCCCAAGCGCACCCACCCGCGCGAGGAGCTGGCCGACCTGTTGTGGCCCGATGCTGACCAGGACGCGGGGCGCAACAGCCTCAAGCAGAGTCTCGCCATCCTGCGCCGCCTGCTGGAGCCGCCGGGGACCCCCGCGGGCGGTGTCCTGATTGCGGACCGGCTTGGTATACGCCTCAACCCCGCTGCCTTCTCCACCGATGTCGCTGACTTCGAGGCCGCGCTCAAAGCCGCTGCCCGATCGCCCGAAGGCCGGCAGGAGGCCCTGGCACGCGCCCAAGACCTGTACCAGGGCGAGCTGCTGCCCGGCGTCTATGAGGACTGGGCAATCGAGGAGCGCGAGCGCCTGGCCGCCGCCTGGGAAGAAGCGCAGGAGGCGCCTGGAGGGGCCGCCCCCCCGCCCCCCCTCCCCAGCATCGCCCTCGCCGCCGTCCTCGCCACGCCGCGCCCGCCGTCCTCCGCACCGCGCCTGCCGATGCTGTTTACCCGCTTTTTCGGGCGTGAACGGGAGCAGTCGGACCTCGCCGCCCTGCTCGCCGATGAGGCCGTCCGCCTGGTGACGCTGACCGGGCTGGGCGGGACGGGCAAGACGCGGCTGGCGATCGAGGCCGCCCGTCAGGCCGCCACCGGGCCGGACGCGATAGTCCATTTCGTGGCCCTGGCCGACTTCACCGACTCGAGCCTCATCCCCGACGCCGTGGCCGATGCCCTGGACCTGCCGCGTGTGCTCACGGGGGAGCCGATGGACCGCGTCGCCGCCGCCTTGTGCGCCGCGCCCGCATTGCTCGTCCTGGATAACCTGGAGCAATTGGGAGAGGAAGCTGCCCCGGTTCTGCTCGCCCTGCTGACCCGCGTCCCCTCGCTCACCATCCTTGCGACCTCACGCGCGCGCCTGTTCATTGCCGGCGAGCGGGAATATCCCCTGGCACCTCTGCCGACGCCCCAGGCGCCGGACGGTCCGAGCGCTTCTTCTCCCTCACCTGAAAGCCTGCTGCTGTTCCCCGGCGTGCAGCTCTTCGCGGACCGGGCGCGGGCGGCCCGCCCGGACTTCCAGATCACCGCGCGTAATGCTCCGTCTGTGGCCGACGTCTGCCGCCGACTCGAAGGCATCCCGCTGGCCCTGGAGCTTGCCGCTGCATGGTCGTCCCTGCTGACGCCTGCCCAGATGTGCGACCGGATGGGCGAGCGCTTCACACTGCTGCGATCCCGGCGCAAGGATGTGACCGACCGCCACCAGACGCTCTGGGCCGCCGTCTCGTGGAGTTATGACCTTCTGCCGCCGGATCTGGCGCGGTTTTGGGCGCATCTGTCCGTATTCCGGGGCGGCTTCACCGCCGAGGCGGCCAGAGAGGTCTGCCAGGAGCCGCGCGCGCTCGACTCTTTGGGCCGTCTGCGGGCGTACTCGCTGGTGACGGCTGAGGACACCGGCGACGAGATGCGTTTTCGGCTGCTCGAGTCCCTGCGTGAGTTTGGTGGGGCGCAGCTCGGCGCCCAGGAGCGGGACGACCTTGCCGACTGCCATGCCGGCTGTTTCATGCGTTTGGCCGAGCAGGCGGAGCCGCTGCTCACGGGGCCGGACCAGTCCCGGTGGCTGGACCGGCTAGGGGAAGAGCAAGACAACCTGCGGGCGGTCATGGACTGGAGCGACACGTCCCGCAGCCCGCACGGCCCGAAGCTTGCTTGTACGCTCTGGCGGTTCTGGGCCATCCGTGGCCTCCTGAATGAAGGACGTCTGCGACTGGAGCGGGCGGTGGAGCGTCTCGACGCTCAGGGCGACGGGGGCACCGAAGTGCAGGCACGGGCGCTCAACGGGCTGGCTGTTCTAGTGCGTCGGCAGGGCGATATGGCGGCGGCGGGCAGGTTGCAGCGGCGGAGTCTGGCGATCTGGCGGACGTTGGGGGATGCGCGTGGCATCGCCTCCTCGCTCAATAACCTGGGAACTTTAGCGACACTGACGGGCGATCACGCGCAGGCCGAGCCGCTGCTGCGGGAGAGCCTGGCGCTGTGGCGGGGACTGGGGCAGCCGGTGACGGTCGCCCAGACACTCAACAACCTCGGATTTCTGGCGCAGGAGCGGGAAGACTACGACACGGCTCGGATGTTTTGCGAGGAAAGCCTGGCGCTGTTCCGCGCCGCCGGCGACAAGCGCGGTGTCACACTTTCTTTGTCCGTGCTCGCAATGGTTGCCGCCGAGATCGGTCAGTATGCGCAGGTGCAGTCCTTCTGCGCGGAAATCTTCGGCACCGCCTGCGAGATACACGACGATCAGACGATCGTCGGCGGCCTCGCCGTGCTGGGGCAGGCCGCGGTCGCGCAGGACACTCCTGCCCGCGCCGCCCGCCTCCTCGGGGCCGCCCAAGCCCTCCGGGATGCGGTCGGCTCCTACCAGGACACGCGCGCGCAGGTCAAGGCCAACCGCGCCGTCGAGGATGCCCGCCGGGTGCTGTCGCTTTCCGCCTTCGCCGCCGCCTGGGCGGAGGGGCAGGCCATGACATCCGAGCAGGCGGTCGCCTACGCTCTGGCAGAGGTGCCCGCTGTGCCGGGCTAGTGAGGCCCGCGCGGCAGTATCAAGGGTTTGCCGGTACCATCGCTTCCTATGACTCCTGGTGAACTGTTTTTGCCGACGTATAACCATCACCTTTGACCATGAGCCGCTGATGGGGCCTGAAAGACACCCTCAAAATGAATATCATGCAGGTCGCCATTCTGCTCATCAGACTCGCGAGTTTGGGTTGGTTCCTTGATGGCCTTCTGCTGGTGACCTACATTCCCACTGACTTTTTGGGGGTGGGTCATTTTCAGTCCGGCTATTTCGCGGTACAGCATGAACTGGAGATCCTGCTGAAACTGTTCAGGATATTCCTACACGTCTCCATTGGCTCCTATTTTCTCATACGCGCCGAGTCGCTGGCGCGATGGGCGACCAAAGGACTCGAGCAGTTTTCCTCTCAGCCGCAAACCGGGGTATGGCCACCCGCCCCACGACCGGATGCGGGACAGCCTCCGCAGCAGCCACACGGACCAGTGGCCTGATCTGTAAAGACGAAGACGCCCACGGCTCGGCGATGCCGGTTGGCAGGAGTCACACTACCGGCAACGATAATGAGACATTTAGACGGCGCAGAAACCTTGAACGACCTCCGTTCCCCGCCCGGCAACCGGCTGGAAGCCTCGAAGGGGAGCCGTGCAGGCCAGCACAGCATCTGCATCAATGACCAGTGGCGTCTCTGCTTTGTCTGGACGGAAGCGGGCGCGGAACAAGTAGAAATCGTGGACTATCACTAGACGCTATGGAACTACTGGAAAACATTCATCCGGGCGAGATCCTGAAACTCGATTTCATGGAACCGCTCTACATCTCGGTCGGTCAGTCGGCGAAGGCCACGGGCCTCAGCGTCAGACGTGTTCAGGAGATCACACGCGGTCAAGCGCCCGTCACCTTAGACACCGCCTTGCGATTGGGGCGCTACTTCCGCACGACGCCGCAGCTCTGGCTGAACTTGCAGCGGTCCTACGACTTAGAGGAGTTAGAGCGGCACGGCACCGCCTACGCCGACATCCTCGCCTACGACGAGAAAGTCGCTGCCTGATGGTAGACAGAAAAAGCCCCCACCTCAGTTGAGGCGGGGGCTTTTTCTATCCTATCTCTATGCGCTTGCCGGCACGTTCGCCACGATGTCGGC
>JANLUQ010000481.1:0-7586 GCA_031363565.1 Armatimonadota bacterium
CGGGCTGAGGCGCAGTAGGCGGGCGGCTCTTGCCTGCACGCCGGTGGCGGTGAGAACCGCGATGGCGAAGCACTCGAAGGCCAAGGTAAAGCGCGAGTGCGGCTCGCACCAGGGGGCGGCGATGGTCTTGACGCCATGCGTGTGGCACGCGATGCGCGGCAGTCGGGCAGCCAGGAAGGTCTGGAACTGGCAGCTATCGAGGTGGCGCCAGGCCCGCTCTTCGCGCAGATCATAGTAAGGCCCCGCTTGACCGCACTCCGGGCAGAGCAGATGCGGCTGGGCGAAGTCATAGGTGACATGGACCCGCACTTCTTGCTGGGCGACGTTCAGCTCGACGCGGCTGACCTGCCAGGGGGCCGTGAGGCCAAGCAACTGCCGATACAAGTCGGTGTCTGTCATGGACCTAGATTACACACTGACCCACAGAAAACCTGGTAGACCCCGAATGACGATGCCCGACAAGATCGGGACGTACTTGGCGGTCTGCTCATCCGGTGGGATGCTGATATGGAGCGGCGAAGTGATCTTGTAGACCCCAGGCGCGAGCAGCAGGGGGACATTGTGGTCCTGGCAGTACTGAATCTCGGCTTGCAAGGCCGCCGTATCGTCGGCCTGACCGTTGCCTTTCGCCGCCGTCATCCCCAGAGGTGGGGCCTTGACATTGACGCCCATGGCTGTGGCAGTTGGGAGAAGAGCCTGCGCGTTGACAGGCGGTGAGAAAAGAACAGTCCCGAGCAAACTGAGCAGACTAGGAAAAAAAACGGCGCGGGGGATGCGGAGCATGAAGTATCCTTTCGCGGGAGAAGAGCATTTCTAGCCCATCCAGTCGAGCCGCGATTATACCCCAGCACACGGCGCAGAGTCGGCGAAGCCGCTGATGCTCCATGTGCTATAATAACGGTACTATGTACGACTACGACGTGATCATCATCGGGGCAGGTCATGCCGGGGCCGAGGCCGCCCTCGCATCCGCCCGGCTCGGGGCGCGGACACTCTGCCTGACCCTATCGCTGGACAAGGTGGCCTTGATGCCCTGCAACTGCTCCATCGGCGGCCCGGCCAAGGGCCACCTGGTGCGCGAGGTGGATGCGCTCGGCGGGCAGATGGGGGTCAACGCCGACAAGACGGTGTCCCACATTCGGATGCTCAACACCGGCAAAGGCCCCGCCGTGCAGGCAATCCGCGCCCAGTGCGATAAGGACGCCTATAGCCGCGCCATGCGGCAGACACTAGAGGCAGCGCCCAACCTCAGTCTGCGCGAGGGCAAGGTCGAGGACCTGATCGTCGAGAACGGCGCGGTCACGGGGCTGAGGACGGCGGCCGGAGAGACCTTCCGGGCCAAAAGCATCGTCATCACGACGGGGACCTTCCTGCGGGGCATCATGCACCGGGGCGCGGAGCAGACGGCGGGCGGGCGGCTCGGCGAGAAGCCTGCGGGCGCACTCTCGGATACCCTGCGCGGCCTGGGCTTCCCGACCCTCCGGCTCAAAACTGGGACGACGCCGCGGATTGACAAAAAGACGGTGGATTTTGCGAAAACGAACCCCATCGAGTCCGAGCCGGAGACGCCGCCGTTCAGCTTTCTGCATATGGAAACTGACAAAACGAACCTGCTGCCATCGTGGCTGACCTACACCAATGGGCGGACCAAGGCGGTGATTGAGGCGAACCTGCACCGGTCCGCGATGTACGGCGGAATGATCGAGGGATTGGGGCCGCGTTACTGCCCGTCCATCGAGGACAAGATCGTCCGGTTCAGCGCGCGTGACAGCCACCAGGTCTTTCTGGAGCAGGAGGGCTGGGACACCGACTCGCTCTACGTCCAGGGCACCAGCACGTCCCTCCCCGCCGAAGTGCAGCTCGAGTTCCTGCACACCATCCCCGGCCTGGAGGAGTGCGTCATGCTCGTGCCCGGCTACGCCGTCGAGTACGACGCCGTGCCGCCCACCGAGCTGACCCACGCCCTGATGACCAAGCGCCTCCCCGGCTTGTTCCTGGCCGGCCAGATCAACGGCACCTCCGGTTACGAGGAGGCAGCAGGTCAGGGCCTGATGGCGGGCGCGAACGCCGCCCTCTATACCCAGGGCCGAGGCCCGTTCGTCCTGAAGCGTTCCGAAGCGTATCTTGGCGTGATGATTGATGACCTCGTGTCCAAGGGTGCGGACGAGCCATACCGCCTGCTGACCTCACGCGCCGAGTACCGCCTGCTGCTGCGTCAGGACAACGCTGACCTGCGCCTGACCGGTCTGGGCCGCGCCGTCGGCCTTGTCCCCGACGACCGCTGGGACCTGTTCACCCACAAGCGGGACGCCATCGCCGCCGAAACGCGCAGGTTCGAAACCACGCCCGTCAGCGGGGCAGACAACGCCCGCCTGGCTGAACACGGCCTGCTGCCCGTTTCCCAGCGCGTCCCCTTATCAGACCTCCTGAAGCGCACCGGCGTCAGTTATGAGACCATCGCCGCCCTCGCGCTCCCTCTGGACAGCCCACTGCCGCGCGCCGTGACCGAGCAGGTCGAGATCGGCTGCAAGTATGACGGCTACATCCAGCGCCAGTCCGCCCAGGTGGCCTCAGCAAGCCGCCGCGAGGATGTTCCCATCCCCAGTGCCTTCGACTTCTACGCCATCCGCACCCTGTCAAACGAGAGCCGCGACACCCTCACCCGCGTCCGCCCCGTCTCGCTCGGTCAGGCCGCCCGCGCCCCCGGCGTTACCCCCGCCGACATCGCCATCCTCAGCGTCTACTTGGAGCAGCAGCGGCGGAGGGCCGCCTGACCTCCCAAACGCAGGAAAGAAGCGCACCAATAGCGAAAGGGGTCGTATGATCCCTTTGCGCCTTTCAAGCTCCCGCCGCGTTGCTGTGCTTCTGTTCTGCCTCACTGTGCTTCTGCTCTGCCTCACTTTGCTGCTTCCCAGCACCCGCCTCATGGCGCAGGCCGTGCCCACTACGCAAATCATGCTTCCCGACGGTGGCTGGCGGCTCTGGCCGGACACCAAGGCCCCCTGGCATGACGACGCCGTCTTTCTCCCTGACGACGTACATCTCGACAGCCTCCCCGTCAACCCACCGACCGGCGGCTGGGCTGCCTTGAAAAACACTCAGGGCATTCCCGTCACCCTGCCCTCCACCGTCGAACAGCACTACTGGGGAAAGTTCGGCCTACGGGCCTATAACGGCGGTGAGTACATCAGTGCGGGTGATGATCCACAGGTCAAGAACGGCAACTATATCGGCGTCTCCTGGTGGTGGAAGCCGGTCATCGTGCCGCCATCCTTTGCGGGCAGGACGGTCATTCTTCATGTCCGGGGCGCGCGGCAGCGGGCGGAGGTCTACCTCAATCAAAAGCTGGTCGGCTACAGCATGATGGAGGAGACTGGTTTCGACTGCGATGTGACCAAGGCCGTCCGGCCCGGCAAGGTCAACCATCTCGCCGTCCGTATTACCAACCCCGGTGGGCGGCTGGACTGGGGCGACTGGATGAGCCAGACCTGGGGCAAAGTCACATTCCACCCCGGCCACGGCTTCGGGGGCCTTGACCGGGGTATCACGCTGACCGCGCACGACCCTGTTTACATCGCCGATGGCTGGGCACTGAACATGCCCCAGGTGTGGACGGTTCAGGCACACGCCCGCCTGCATAATGGTTCCGGGCAGCCCGTCTCCGGCACCCTGCGCGTTTCCGTAATAGACCCAAAAACGGGCACGTCACTGGCGATGAGGGCGGTTCCCCTCACGCTGGCCGCCGGGACGGACCAGACGGCGCAGGCCGACATTGCCTGCCCGCAGGCGCGGCTTTGGGACCTGAAAACGCCACGTCTCTACCGGCTGCACATCGAATGGGCCGGGGCGAAGACTGCTGATACGCGGGACGTGACATTCGGCTTTCGCTGGTTCGCGCCCGAAGGCATTGGCAAGAACGCTTCCCTGCGGCTCAATGGGCAGCGTATTCGTATCTTCTCAGCCATCTCCTGGGGCTTCTGGGGGCTGAACGGCCTGTGGCCGACACCCACGCTGGCTGTCAAGGAAGTCACGCAGGCCAAGCGGCTCGGGCTGAACTGCCTGAACTTCCACCGCAACATCGGCAAGGCCGAGGTGCTGGACGTGCAGGACCGGCTGGGCCTCCTGCGCTATATGGAGCCGGGCAACGGCCAGATGGCGCTGGGCAAACACGCACCGGGCGACAGCGGGGAGCCGTCGGGTTCGGCGGAGACATATATGCAGGAGAAGATCCTTCGTATGATCCGTGATGCCCGCAGCCACCCCTCACTCGTCGTCTATGTCGTCCAGAACGAGGCCGATTTCGACCTCAAGAACCCGCGCGTCTTCGCCCTCCTGCGCCGGATGCACCAGGAAGACCCGTCCCGGACCATCGTCCTAAAAAGCGGCATCGCGACGAGCGGCGAAGCCTGGATGAAACCCTATGACGACACGATCTACTCAGACGCCGGCGACGGCTATTCGGGCTGGTGGGACAGTCACACCGTCGGCTATCCGGACGGCACCTGGAACGACAGTGGCTACAAAGGCCCCGAGGATTACGTCTACCGCAACACGAACACCAAAGAGATCGTGGACTACGGTGAGATGGGCGGGTCCGGCACCGCTGATAATCATGCCTTGATGGTCGCCCAGATCAAGGCGGCAGGCGGCCAAAGCTATGACCTTCAGGACCACCAGGAGATCTTAGACGCTTACACTGTCTTCCTGGACAAATGGGGGTTTCGGGCAGCCTTCCCGACCGCCCAGGGGCTGCTGCTCTCGATCGGCAACAAGCAGTACGACTACTGGAGCAATGTCATCGAGGCCGCCCGGCTGTCCGACGCCAGCGACTATTTGACCCTGAGCGGCTGGGAGTCCACGGCCATCGAGGACCACTCTGGGATGGTGGACAACCTGCGGAACTTCCACGGCGACCCCGCCCTGATCGCGGGCCGCCTCGCCCCGCTGCTGCCGGTCGCCAAGCCGCACCATACTGTGCTTGCCCTTGGCGAGTCCGACACGCTCGACCTGTACTTGCTGAATGAGACGAACAAACCCCCGCACGGCTCGCTGCGACTGACTTTGACAGCCCCGTCCGGGAAGAGGACTTTGCTGGGCGTCTACCCTAACCCCAAGTTTGTCGCAGACCAGTTCGTCTACCCCATCAAAGCCGCTGTCGCCACGCCGCCGCTGACCGAGGAAGGCGTGTACCACGTCTCCTTTGCCGACACGGACGCGCACCAGACCCGCGCGCTGCGCGTCATCCGGCCCCGGCGTCTGCCGCCCACCCGCGTCGGCGTCGTAGGTGGCACTGCGTTTCTGACCGAGATGAAGGCTCTGCGCGGCGTCACGGCAGAACCCTATCGCCCAGGCGGCGTCTATGACATCGCCGCCGTCTCCGGCGGCGGAGCGTCGGGCAGCGTTTACGGGACGACTGATGCCATCGCCAAGACAGACGACCCGAAGCTCTATCAATCCCAGCGCTACGGGCCGACCGGTGGCCTGAGTTTCATCCTGAGCGGTCTGCCGCCCGGCGCGGCCCAGGTGACACTCCTCTTCGCCGAGACCTACGCTACCAGACCCGGCGCGCGCAGGTTTGACGTGGTCCTCAACGGCAAAACCGTCCTGCGCGACTTCGACATCTACGCTGAGGCGAGTGGCAAGGACATCGCCGTCCAAAAGACGTTCACCGTAGATGCGCCGCAGGGCGATATTGAGGTGCGCCCCGGAGACGTTGCCACCGACAACGCAACGTTCGCGGGCTTCAAAGCGACGGCGGGTGGCAAGACCGTCGCTGTCTATTTCGGCAGCGGCTCTTATACCGACAAGAGCGGCCAGGTCTGGCAGCCCTATCAGCCGCAGAGCGCGCTGGACGACGCCCTGCTGGCCCGTGTCCGTTCGGGCCTGCCTCTGCTTATAGATGACGCTGATGACCACGAGGCCGACCAGGACGCCCACAGGCTCGCCGCTGCCGGGGCATTCCGCTATGACGGCCTGGTGGGCCGTGCCCGCGCCCCATGGATGGGGTCCTGGTATTTCGTCCGCGCCCATCCGATCTACGACGGTCTGCCCGTGAACGAGACCATGCACGGCGATTATCAGATCGGCACGGGCAGCGCGAACGGCCTGCGCGTGGGTGGGCCGAATGTCCAGATCATCGCCGCCTATAGCCGCGACCACGACCGGAACATCGGCGCGGGCACCCTCACCGCTCCGCTGGGATCTGGGACCGTCCTGTTCCAGTGCATGCCGTCCATGCACCCCGCCATGCGCGCCCGCTGGCTTGCCAACGCCTTGGCCTACCTCGCCGCTGCTGCGCCCAAAGGAGTACACTAGCCCATGAGTCGCCTCGACACCGCCGATGAGCGCCTGGCCCGCGCTGCCCTATCCCTGGAAGGCCTGTCCGTCGGCGACGCCTTCGGCGAGCGATTCTTCGTTGATCCGTACAGTGTAAACGACCTCATCGAAGCCCACACACTGCCAACTGCCCCATGGCTCTACACGGACGACACCGAGATGGCCCTGTCACTCGTCTCGGTCCTGCGGCAGAGTGGCGAAATGGACCAGGACCGCCTCGCCCGCTCCTTCGCGGAGCATTACGACCCGATGCGCGGCTACGGCCCGGCCATGCACGATATCGTGCCCATGATGCTGCTCCCCGGCTCCTGGGTGTCCCTCTCACGCCGCCTCTTCGGCGGGCAGGGGTCCTTTGGCAACGGCGCGGCCATGCGCGTCGCGCCTCTCGGCGCGTACTTCGCCGACGACTCGGAAACGGCCGCCTCCCAGGCGTTCGATTCGGCAATCGTCACCCACGCCCACCCGGAAGCCGCCGCCGGGGCGGTCGCGGTGGCCGTCGGCGCGGCCCTCGCCTGGCAGTGGCGCGACCTGCGCCCCCGCCCCACCCTACAGGAATTCCTGGAAGGCGTCCTACCGTATATCCCGGAGAGCGAGGTACACCGCCGGACAGAACTGGCACGCGATCTGCCGCAGGACGTGTCGGTCATGGTCGCCATTGACCGTCTCGGCAACGGGAGCGAGGTGTCGTCTCAGGACACCGTCCCCTTCGTCCTCTGGTGCGCCGGTCAGCACCTCGGCAGCTACGAAAACGCCCTCTGGCTAACCGTCAGCGGCCTGGGCGACCGCGACACCACCTGCGCGATGGTCGGCGGCATCGTCGCCCTTTCGGCTGGCGCGGCGAGCATCCCAGACGCCTGGGTCGCCGCCCGCGAGCCGCTGCCGACTTGGCCGTTTGAGGAACGGACACAGATGTGAGGGGATTAGGTTGTGCTGTTCGCAGTTCGCGAACAGCGAACAGCCATTTAAGATGAGTCAAACCCGGCAACTTCATTACGCCGCTCATTCAGGAAATGTGGAAGCCCTCGAGTGTCTGCTTGAATCCGGCCTTGATCCCGATACCCGTTCAAGTGACGGCTGGACCGCGTTCCACCAAGCTGCTATCGCGGGACAAACCGAATGTGCCGCCTTGCTGCTCGACGGAGGTGCGGACATCGAGGCCATTGTGATGGAGGAAGGCGTGCAGGGAGCCACAGGACTTGCCTTGGCCATTATGAACGGCCGCGTGGACACTGTTGACCTGCTGATACGGC
>JANLUQ010000522.1:0-4675 GCA_031363565.1 Armatimonadota bacterium
CAGCGTGACCTGGACCACCAGCCCATTCAGGATGGGGACATGGGCCGGGTGCAGGACGCGTGCCTTTTTCAGCCCCCAGCCGAGTAGGATCAGCAGGAAGGGTGGCGCAAGGGCGGAAAGGATAGCGGCAAAAAGGGGCAAGGGTGTTAAATACTGATGTCGCGCAGAGGTACGCGAGAAAGTGACTTCTCTCGCTTGGTAAGGCCGTCCTTCGGACGCAGGAGTAACCGTGGGAGGGCTATCCACAGGCGGGGCCGCGCGAAGGCCAAGCCAGGGGGGTCCTTCCCACGTCTAAAGGACGTTCCTCCTGGAGCGAGAGAAGTTCACTTCCTCGCGTACCTCTGCGTGACATCAGTTAGATGCTGGAGGAGCGGCGAGGCCGCGCTCCCAAGCGGCTTGGAGGGTGTGTCTCACGACCGCCGTCCCCAGCCCGCGCCGCCTCTCCCGTCCGCACCACGACCACGCGCGGTGGGGCGGACTCGGGGAAGGTGACGGCCTGCGTCGTCGTTCGGCCCCGCGCGTCCGTCACTGTGACTGTGTAATCCCCGTAGAAGACCCGGCGCGTCAGCGTCCCCCGTATGTCCGTCCTGCCGCTGCTATTTGTCCACCACTGTTTGTGAATCAGGGCCAGGAGGCGCGTGTAGGCAGGCTTGGGGGACATGTCCTTTCGCACCAGGCCCGCCGGGGCACCCTGCCAGGCGTTGAGGTCGCTGAAGTCCCACCAGGTGATGGCGTGGACAGCGGGGTGACTGAACAGGAGGGTGTAGAACTGCGTGACGTAGTCGGCCTGCTTCGCCTCGCCCTCGGGCGTCGTGTCCCAGCCGGTCAGGGTGCCATTCGTCGGGTTGTCCCGGCGTGGGCCGCTGATGATAGTGGTCTCGGTGAAGTGGAGGGGACGGCCGAACCGGGCAAAGGTCTGGCAGACGTTCCACACTTTGGTGGGTGCCCACTCGCCGCCGTGCATGTGCGATTGAAGGCCGACGACGTCGGGCAGCCTGCCGTCTTTCTGGAGCTGGGTCAGCAGGGCGACATTGCTCTCGCCGATGTCGTAATCGTTATAGAGGAACGTCTCGGGCAGCCCTTTCCCCGCCTCCCGCGCCCAGCCGAGGGCGGTCTCGACGACGGGGGCGGGGCCGTCGCGCTTGATCCAGTTGCCCTCGCCGTTGGGCGGCGTGTGGCCCGAGGCGCCGTTGGCCTCGTTCAGCACGTCCCAGACATGGATCGTGTCCCTGTATCGGGGGATGAGGTCCAGCACGCGGGCGTGAAGCAGCGGGATGGCGGCGTCCGGGTCCGTCGGCGCCCAGGCGGGCCAGACCTCATGCCAGACCAGCGGGTGGCCCTTGACGGTCAGCCTGTGGGCGACGCTCCACGCGGCCATCGTCTGGAGCCTGGCGTAGTCCGGCTTGCCCTGGGTGCTTTCAAAAGCCCCCCAATAGAAGGGCAGGGTGGCGTAGTTGAGCAGGCCGGTGAACTCGCGCTGGTACGCCTTCTGGACCGGCGACGTGTCGGCGGGGTTCAGGCCGAAAAAGTTGCAGCCGAACAGGAAGGCGTGGCGCGTCTGGGCGAGATGGATGGCCGCACCCGGCACGGGGCGGCCTTTGGCATCCACGACCCGGACGGTGAGCGTCCCCTTGCGGTACTTATCGATCCGCGCCCGAACGGCGGCGGGCTGAAGGGCAGCCTGGGCGGTGGCGAGGGCGGGGTCTACGCCCTCATCGGTGACTCCGATCTGCATCAGGTCCACGGTCCCGGCCTTCTGCCCCATCTGGAAGTGGGCGTTCAGGCCGTAGCCGGGCGCGACGCCGCCGACGGTGTAGGTCTGCCACTGCGGGGTGAGAGCGATGGTCCGCACCGCTGCCGCGTCGTAGGGCGGCCCGATGCGCTCGACCGTGGCACGCAGGGGGCTGCGGGTGGCAGAGCGCGCCCAGAAACTCAGCCGGACGCGGTGCCCCTCGGGGATGACGGTGGGAATATCGCGGACGAGCTGGATCAGGTAGAACGGGTCGGACGGGACCGTGACCGTGACGCGCAGCAGGGGCGGGTCGCCGTCGGTGAGCGGGACCGAGTCCAGCGCGGCATCGCCGGGATGCGGCATGTCGAGGTGCCATCCGCCCGGCGCGAGCAGGTCGGCGGGCGCGGCGTGGGCGGGAAGGATGAGGGACAGAAAAAGAAGCGTTAGGAGGGGGATCAGGCGGGACGTCGGTGGCATGGGCGGATCTCCGGGAGAACAAATCTCTGTGGTATGGTTAGCGAGGAGGGTTCAGGCGCTCCAGTCTTCAAGGCGCAGGCCAGGCACGACCTGGAAATGGGTGGTGCTGCAAGCCACGACAATCAGCCCCGTTTCCAGCGCGTGTGCAGCGATTCGGGCGTCGCCCTTGCCAATACGCTTGACGGCGGCGATCATGTCCCGATAACGGCGCTCCGCCTCGTCCGTGTAGGGCAGGATACGGAAGCGCCCCAGGTTGTAGATCAGACGAGTCAACCCCGCCGAGGGAGTCGTGCATCCTATGCGGGCAACGGTACGCCCGTTGTTGATCTCCGCCAAGGCACCCTGAAGCATCTCTTCCGCCGAGATGGCGCTGAGGTGGATGTCTTCATAAGGGGTGCGGAGGATAGGGGCACTGACCTGAGCCTGCCCACGGAACGCGAGGTTGAGTGTGTCGGAGTCGAGAAGAAACACGGGGCAGGGTGTCCAGGTATTTAGGGAATCTGTTCGTCCGCTTCCATCCGCTGCCGGTACTTCGCCACGCCTGCCATGATGGCATCCAGCGAGGAAAGGTCATCCTGGAAACTGCCGATGACCGGGGCGAGGGGGTGCATCTGCACCTCGGTTGGGATGGCGGGGGCAGGCCGGGGGCGGTCTTCCGCCGTCTTCTTTTCGCGCGTCTGTGCCGCCATGACCGTCTCCATTTCCGTCGAGTCCTCTCCGTCGGATGCCAACACGACTATACCACATCCCGCCCCCTTTGTGTCCAGGCTGTTCCCACGCAAAAAGGGCCTGCCGCGTGGCAGGCCCTTCGCTGTCTCGTTCTGCCGGCGTCAGGCGCCCCTAGTCCTGGTCATCGCCGTCATGATTTCGCCCATGGTGCTTGTCCCAGCCGCGATGCTTTCCGTTATCATGCCGTTCGTTATCATGCCGTTCGTTGCCATGGCGGTCGTTATTGTACTGGCTGTTGTCGTAGCCGTTGCTGCTGTCATAGCCGTTGTTGCTGTTATAGCCGTTGCGCCACTGGCCGCCATTGTTGTTGTAGCTGCCGTTGTTGTTGTAGTACCCACCGTTGCCGTCGTTGCGGTGGTAGCGGCGGTAGTCATAGCGGTTGCTGCTGTCCTGAGACTGGTGATGGCGGTCAGTCTCGTAGCGATTGGCGGAGTAGGCCGCGCCGGCCGCGCCGAGCAGGGTAGCGATCTTATCGTGGCTGAGAAGGCCGTATCCGGCGACTGCAGCCCCGGCGATGCCAAGGTTGCGCCACTGGTTCTTGTTCTTCTGCTGGCTGCCGGGGTCGGCCAGGACAGGTGCGGCGACTGTCGCGGCCAGCGTCGCCAGAAGGCCCCAGGTGGTATATTTCGAGGTGCGCGTCATTTCAGTTTGCCTTTCGTCTCTGTCTCCCGCCGGTTCGCGGTGGGGAAGGTCGGTGTTATCTCCTGGACGGCAAGCGGATCGGGATTGTTCCACTCTGTGAAGAAAGCGTTTGGGAAAAGGAGGGCGCGACTCATCGCACCCCTTTGAGCATGCGATGGCCCTCTTGGAATTAGGCCCGCTCGGAATGGGACCTGGTCGGCACGTCGGCAGGATTCATGCCTGCATCTGTCGAACAAGGAGACCATGAACACCTTCTGCCCGCGCCAAGCCGCGCTGTTCGCGCTCCTCGTCCCGGCCCTGGGTCTGTCCCCGGTTTTGGCCGCCCCGTCCCGGCCTGCGGCTAAATCTGCCGCTCCCACGGCCAAGCCGCCTGCTCTCGCCGCAGTCCCCAGCCCCTGGAAGGAGGCCGACATCGGCAAGGTGGGCGTGCGCGGTGCGGCGCACCAGACCGGAGGGACATGGACGATCTCGGGGGCGGGCGAGGACATCTTCGGTGCAGCCGACTCGTTCCATTATGTCTGGCGTCCCTGGCACGGTGACGGCCAGATCACCGCCCGCGTCGTCCGGTATCAGCGGCGGGACATGTGGACCAAAGTCGGGGTGATGGCGCGCGCCTCGACGGCAGCAGGAGCAAAATTCGCGGATGTGCTGGTGACGCCGGACAAGGGGGCGGAGATGCAGTGGCGGACCGCGCCGGGCGGGGAAACGCAGACGACGGACCAGTCGCCCTCGGCGGCCCCGTTTTGGGTGCGCCTGGTGCGGGCGGGCGATACATTGACCGGCTATGTCTCTCAGGATGGCCGCCACTGGCAGCCGCGCGGGAAGGCAACGGTGGCGCTTTCGGAGGACATCCTGCTGGGCCTGTGCGTGACGAGCCACCGGAACGATGCGGCGACGGAGGCGGTCGTGGATTCGGTGGAGGTGCAGTAAGTCACTGATGTCACGCACCGGCTGTGACCGGGCCGCCGTGAACGGCAGGTCTGGGGGGCGCAGACGCCGACCGTCCTGCGGGCGGGAGAGAATCCCTGTGTTAATCTTCCGGTCGCAGACCGGTTGGCCGCAGGCCCCCCAGACCTGCCCTTCCGGGCGGGATGG
>JANLUQ010000530.1:0-6484 GCA_031363565.1 Armatimonadota bacterium
GTTCGCGTCTCGCCCTCACTTCCCGTCTCGCCCTCTCATCCCGTCTCGCCCTCTTTTCCCGTCGCGCCCTCTCTTCCCGACGCGCCCTCTTTTCCCGTCGCGCCCTTGCTGCGCAGGACTCCATTCGGCGCACGAAGAACATCCATTCGGGCGTCATCATCATGCCCCTATCTTTTCAGGAGGTCTTCCCCATGTCGCCGCTCGAACATCACCGTGAGTCCTACGAACACGAAAAGGACTGCGACCAGAAAATGCTCGCCATGATCGAATCGGTCCCGCAAGCTGGTCGAAGTGACGCTCGGTTCCAGCAGGCCGTCTGGATCGCCTGCCACCTGGCGTCCTGCCGCGAGAACTGGCTCGATCACATGGCCGAGGAGACCGCCGGCCAAGCCGCGTGGCGTGAAACGGCGTGTGATCTCGCCGCTCTAAGGCCACGGTTCGCCGCCCTCCAGGCCCGATGGACGGATTATCTCGCGCGCCTCGACGAAGACGGGCTGGCCCGAGAGTTCGAGTTCAGCGAGAACGGGCAGAGCTTCCGCGTGCCTATCGAAGTGCAGATCGTCCAGTTGTTCGGTCATGCCTCCTACCATCGAGGTCAAGTCGCCGTGCTGGTGGGCCAGTTGGGAGGAGAGACGGTGGACACGGACTATGTCGACTGGTGGTGGGCCAATCGGGAGGAGGACCGGTAGAAGGAGGAAGGTCCCATGACGGCGCGGCAGGATAAGGAAGGTGCGATTCATTGCGCCCCTACGAGGCCTGGAGGGCGTTGTCCGAAGCCCCGAAGCCCTCCGGGTCTGCCAGTGCAGGGGCGGCCCTTCCGTGTAGACCGGCGGTTTAACGCCGGCACTTCCAGTGCCGGTTGCTTTTCGGCAGCAAGGGCAGGAAATCAGCGCACTCGCGGCGAAGATAGCATTGACCGCCACCCAAACACGCGCCCCACGATTACGACTGGAAAGAGAATAACGACCGATGAGCACGACCTACCCTCGACGCATGACCTCCCTCCTCACCTGCGTGACCGCCGCCTGCCTCCTCGGCAGCCGGGCACCCGCCCCGGCGGCCCCGCCGCCCGGCTATCAGCTCGCCTGGAGCGAGGAGTTCCATCAAGGAGTCGGCGCAAAGCCCGACCCGACTATTTGGGGCTATGAGGCGGGGGCAGGAGGCTGGGGCAACGGCGAGCTGGAAACCTACGTCAATGACCTCGAGCACGCCCAGATCGTCGCCGCACCGGGGGCGACCGACGGCCAGGCCTTGCAGATCCTCTCCACCAACACGCACGGCTACGAGTCGGTCCGCATGATCACGGCGGGTAAGAAGACGTTCCAGTACGGCTTCTTCGAGGCCCGGATCAAACTGCCCTATGGCCAGGGCATCTGGCCCGCTTACTGGATGCTGGGCGCGAATATCAGCCAAGTGGGCTGGCCGACCAGCGGCGAGGTGGACATCATGGAGAACATCGGGAAGAAGTCCTGGGAGGGCCACAATCTCAGCAGCCTGCACAGCGCCGCGCCCGACGACCCCCATCCCCACGCCAATTTCACCAAGAACGCCCCCTATGACCTGCCGCGCGGCGCGGCCTTCCACGACGATTATCACCTGTTCCAGATGCTTTGGGCCAAGGACTCCTTCTCGTTTTATGTGGACGGCGCGCTCTACGAGACGCAGACGCCGGCCGAATACGGCAAGAACCCATGGCCCTTCAACGCGCCCTGCTTCCTCATCCTGAACACCGCCATTGGGGGCAACTGGCCCGGCAAGCCGGACGCCACCACGGTCTTCCCGCAGCGAATGCTCGTGGATTATATCCGCGTTTATCAGGGGGCGCCTGCCGTTCCTAATACGCCGAAGGGACTAAGCACGCGGCCCACCGAAGGTGGGCAAGTCCTGCTCTCGTGGTCAGGCGACATTGCCGCCACCTCATACCGCGTCGCCCGGAGCACCAAGCGCGGCGACAAAGACGCGCCGATCATCAAGACGGACATCGCTGCCACCTCCTTCATGGATATGGGCCCCGCCCCCGCCATCAAATATTACTACACGGTCGCCGCCGTCAATGCGGCGGGGCAATCGCCTCGGTCACGCGAGCGCGCGGCAACCGCGTCGCAGGCCGTCGAAGCGCCCTACGGCGCACAGCCCCGGCCAGTGCCAGGGCCGGTCGAATTGGAGGAGTATGACAAGGGCGGGGAGGGGGTCGGCTTCCACGACAACGACGGCGTGAACCACGGCAGGGCATCCTTCCGCCCTTCGGACGGCGTGAACATCGAGGACTGCACGGACACCGGGGGTGGCTACTCTGTCGGCTGGACGGCGGCGGGGCAGTGGTTGCGCTATTCCGTGTCGGCGACGGTGGCGGGGACCTACAGCGTTGACTTCCGCGTCTCGGCGGCCGGGGCAGGCGGTCATTTCCACCTAGAGGATGCGGGCGGCAAGGACCTGACCGGCCCAATCACCGTCGCGGGCACCGGCGGCTGGCAGAAGTGGGCCACCGTCACTGCCGCCGTCACTCTCCCGGCAGGCCGTCAGGTCCTCCGGCTGGTCGAGGACAGCGGCGGCTATGGCATGAACCGCATGGTGTTCACGCGGAAATGAGGGGCTGACACCGGGGCACAGACAGCAAAAAAGCGCCAGCCTCATTGGCTGCCGCTTCGTGTTGCGCTGCGATGTTTGCAGCGTAGGAATAGTATATCACACACCCGGCCATAAATCAATGGGCTGTGAGCCGCCTTCATACCGACTCACAGCCCCGCTAACCACCGTTTTCGGCACGACATTCCTTCCTTGGTGCGTTGTGAGGGCAATTTCACCGCCTTGTCCCAGCCTCGCAGCGTCTCATAATTGCTGCATCATTTAGGCGTCACGACCCCGGCACTCAAGGGAGCAGTCAGCCGGCAGAGAAGTTTCTGCTGGCGGCGATCCGTTCGCCGATCAGGCGGGCCGCCGTCTCGAACCGGGGAATGTCCTCATACTGCAAGGGGATCTCGCAGGCCGGGGCGTTCCCCATCCCATGCAGGGTGAACCGGGCCGTCAGCAGGGCTGTACCCAGGCCGACTGCCGTGATCTGCGTGTAGGGATACAGCAGCGACTTGACCCCCCAGGGCGTCCTCCCGAGCACCACTTCGCCCGCTTCCAGGAACACGACCCCAGCCGCCGTCAGCGCCAGGGCGCGGTCAGGGGTTCGCTCTCCCAAAACCTCGTCCGAGGCCACGAAGAGAGTGAGCGGGAGGGCGGCATCCTCTCGCAGAAAGCCCGCCAGGGCGGATGCGAACAGCGGCGGCAGCTCTTGAGGCGGGCCGTCTGTCCCATTTTCAGAAAGGTTCTCAGAAAGGTTCTCAGGCAGAACCACCGGCAGGGCGGTCAGGTTTGGGGCTTCGTCAGGCGTCGTCAAGGCAGAACGTGTTGACATTAATTTCCTCCACAGTCGTCATCTCTTTTTTAGAAACGGGGGCCGTTCCCCGCCTCGTATCAGTTGTTTGAGCGCTTCCCCTGTGTAGCAAACTTAGTATACCCGAAGCGACAGATAGTTTTATATAAAACTTTTCAAGACGCCCGAGAGAGGATGCAGACATCCCGTATGCCCCTGCTGTTTTGATCTTTCAACGCTCTCCTAACGTGCGGCGGACACCCCACCGGGCATTGAAATACCCGGCCTGAGCAGCCATCCCCGAAGCCATCCGACAGCGCCCCCCGCTTGAGCCGCCGCGTCCTGAAGCAGCCGAGTGAGTCCTTGCAGGAATCCCGCCCCGCCCCGCCGAACTCCCGCCCATGAACACCCCTTTTGCCTACCCTGCCGCACGCCGCGCGGACCAGACCGACGACTACCATGGGACGACCGTTGCCGACCCGTACCGCTGGCTCGAAGACCCGGACTCGCCCGAGACACGCGCCTGGATCGAGGCTGAGAATGCCCTGACGTTCGACTTCCTGGCCCAAATCCCCGCCCGTGAGGCTATCGAGAAGCGCCTGACGACGCTTTGGGACTATGAGCGTTTCGGGATGCCGTACCTGCAAGGCGGACGCTACTTCTACGGGCGCAATGACGGCCTCCAGCCGCAGAGCGTCCTCTATGTCGCCGAGACATTGGACGGCGATCCGCGCGTACTGCTGGACCCGAATACGCTTTCCGCCGACGGCACGGTCGCCCTGACCGGGTATGCCATCAGCGAGGACGGCAAATACATGGCCTATGGCCTGGCCGCCGCCGGCTCGGATTGGAACGAGTGGCGCGTGCGGGATGTGGACACGGGCATGGATCTGGCCGACCATCTGCGCTGGATCAAGTTCTCCGGCGCGTCCTGGGCCAAAGATGGGTCGGGCTTCTACTACAGCCGCTACGATGCCCCCGCTGAGGGCGAGGAGCTTCAGCAGGCGAACTACTACCAGAAGCTGTTTTTCCATACCTTGGGCCAGCCGCAGGAGTCGGATACCCTCATCTACGAGCGGCCCGACGAGAAGGAGTGGAGTTTCGGCGGCTACGTTTCCGAGGACGGCGCGTACCTTCTCATCTCCGTTCGGCAGGGCACCGAGCGCAAGAACCGGCTCTATTACAAGCCGCTGGCCGGACCCGATGCCCCGGTTGTCGCACTGCTTGACGGCTTCGACGCAGCCTATGGCTTTCTGGGCCGGGAGGGGACGGAGTTCTGGCTGCAAACGGACAACGATGCCCCGCGCGGGCGCGTCATCGCCGTAGACCTCGCTGACCCTGACCCCGCGAAGTGGCGCGAGGTCATCCCCGAGGCCGAGGAAACTCTGCAAGACATCAGTCTCACCGGCGACCGGTTCTTCGCCACCTACCTCAAAGACGCCCACACCCAGATTAAGGTCTTCGGCCTGGACGGAACGCTGGAGCGCACGGTCGCCCTGCCCGGCCTTGGCTCGGCCAATGGCTTCGGCGGCAAGCGGCACTACACCGAGACTTTCTACGCATATACCTCCTTCATCGCCCCGACGACCGTGTACCGCTACGACATCAGGGCGGGGACGAGTACAGTCTATCGGCAGCCCAAAGTCGCCTTCGACCCCGATGGCTACGAGACGCATCAGGTCTTCTATGCCAGCAAGGATGGCACGCGTATCCCCCTCTTCCTGACCCACAAGAAGGGCCTGGCGCTGGACGGCCAAAATCCGACCTACCTCTACGGCTACGGCGGCTTCGACATTTCCCTCACCCCCTCCTTCAGCCCTGGCCAGGTCATCTGGCTGGAAATGGGCGGCGTGCTTGCCGTTGCCAACCTGCGCGGCGGCGGCGAGTATGGGAAAGCCTGGCACGAGGCGGGCCGGAAACATAACAAGCAGAACGTCTTCGACGACTTCATCGCGGCGGGCGAGTGGCTCATCGCCAGTGGCTACACCTCCACGCCCAAGCTCGCCATCGGCGGCGGCTCCAACGGTGGGCTGCTGGTCGGGGCCTGCCTGGCCCAGCGCCCGGACCTATGGGGGGCCTGCCTCCCCGCCGTCGGCGTCCTGGACATGCTGCGCTTCCAGAAGTTCACCATCGGCTGGGGCTGGGTTCCCGACTACGGCACATCGGACGACCCTGCCGACTTCCCCGTCCTCCATGCCTACTCTCCCCTGCACAACCTCAAGCCCGGCGCTTCCTACCCCGCCACCCTCATCACCACCGGCGACCACGACGACCGCGTCGTCCCCGCCCACTCCTTCAAGTTCGCCGCCGCCCTCCAGGCCGCCCAGGCCGGACCCGCCCCGACCCTGATTAGAATCGAGACCCGTGCCGGCCACGGGGCCGGCAAGCCGACCGCCAAGGTCATCGAAGAGGCCGCCGACAGGTGGGCGTTCCTGGTCCAAGTGCTGGGGATGTAGTTTCCGGTACTGGCAACTTCCCATGGAGTGGGGTATCGTAGTGTCTATGACGAAGAGGACAAGGAGGACGGTATGAGCGAAGCAGTCTTGATCGTAAGGTGCAGAAGATTAACAGCGATCAAGCGAAACTCGCTGCCGTCCTCCAGGCAGTTCAGAATGGTGTAATCCACCGTGTCTGAACCGATCACCTACGGCGCGGTAGAGAACGCGCTCGTCACTCTCGGCTTCGACGTCACGGTCGGTCCGGATTACTCCATTACGCGGGCAGTAATCCATGGTACAATACAGGCGTGTGAGCTAAGTTTTACGCACAAAGGAGTACTGCTTATGAGTCCGCGACGAGTATTGCTGTCCGTCGGGTCCCTGTGTGCCCTGATGGCCGCCTCCCTCTCTAGCCCGGCCCGTGCCGACCAGACCCTTTATACCGATTCCCTGCAAAACGGCTGGACCAACTATAGCTGGGCGACGGTGAACTTCTCCGCCACCAGCCCCGTCCATACCGGGGCCGACGCCATTTCGGTCCAGTCCGGCGCCTACCAGGCGCTTTACCTGCACCACGCGGCCCAATCCAGCGCGCCGTTCACAGCCCTGACCTTCTGGATCAACGGCGGCCCAGCGGGAGGCCAGCGCCTCCAGGCGCAGGCGACCTTGAACGGCACCGCCCAGG
>JANLUQ010000533.1:0-1705 GCA_031363565.1 Armatimonadota bacterium
GGCAATCGTCGCTTCAACGCGGGCGAGGTCCGCGTACTCGCCCGTATCCGGGTAGTAGGAGCAGCCGTAGGGGAAGTCCTGCCAGACCAAGAGGCCCATCTCGTCGCACAAGTCGTAGAAGTCTTCGCTCTCGTAAAACCCGCCGCCCCAAATCCGCAGCATCGTCATCCCCGCATCGCGGGCCTGTCCGATACGTTCGCGCAGGCGATCCAGGGTGACAAGGCTGGGGAACGAGTGGTCGGGAATCCAGTTTGCGCCTTTGGCGTAGATGTCCACGCCGTTGACGCGAAACTTGAAGCCCTCGCCTTTACCGTCGGCGTCAGGCTCGCGGACGAGTTCGACCGTCCGCAGGCCGACCTTCGTCTCGCGCCGGTCTGCTTCTTCGCCGTCCGCGCCCACGAGCGTCAGCGTCAGGCCGTACAGAGCCGCCTGCCCGTACCCATTCGGCTGCCAGCGGCGGGGGACAGTGACCGTAACCGTTGCTGATACGCTGACGCCCGCGCCTGCGGGAACAGGCAGGCTGATCGGGCTCGCGCCCTCAAGCGACACCGATAGCGTCAGAGGCGTCTCCTCCTGCCCGAGCGCGCGCTCGACCTCAGCCGTTACCGTCACCGCCGCTTGGCCGTCCTCACGGAACTCGGCGACGTGCTTCCAGTCGCCCAATCGCGCAATCGGGACTGTGACCAGTTCCACAGGCTGCCACAGGCCGCAGCCGCGCAGGACCGGCCCCCAGTCCCAGCCGTACTGATACTGTGCCTTGCGGACAAAGGCGCGTTCGGCCCAGTTGTCCCAGTGGTAGGGCAGCGTGTCGCTGCCGCCCGCGTCCCAGGCCGCCTGCCGCTCCCGCCCGACGCGCAGGGCGGAGCGGAACGTGATGGTCAGAGTGTTCTCCCCCGCCTTCAGCCTGCCGCCGACAGGGAACTCGTGCGGGATGAACATGTCTTCGGTCTGCCCTAAGACTTCGCCGTTCAGGGCGACCTCGGCCAGCGTGTCCAGGCCGTGAAAGTGGAGGAACGCACAGGGCGGGGGCGGGCCGTCAACCGTAAACGTCGCCTCGTAGACCCAATCGCTCTCATCCACCCAGGCGACCCCATGCTCGTATAGACGGGCGAGCGGATTGGGAATGACCCCCGCCCGTATCAGGTCTAAATGGATGCCGCCAGGCACCTGCGCGGGCAGCCAGGGCAGTTGGTTGTGGGCGGGAGTGCTTGCGCGCGGCACCTCGCGCACGCGCCAGCCGGTCGAAAGAGTCTGCTTGGTGATGTTCAATGGATGTTCCGTTGTCGGGCTTCAGAGTTAGCCGAAGTGGTTGGTTGGGATAAGACTATCATATCCGATGGGACGGGATGTTGTCAAGACACCTGGGGCAGAGGCGGCGTAACCGGTTTCTGTAAATGATATTTCAGCACTGCTTGCTGAGAAAGTGTACAAGAAGAGGGGCGGGCGACTGAAGTCGCGGCAACAAGTTCACGAAGTCGCCCTTCGGCGACCCAAACTCTGAACCTGTGGAGGCAGGTTTCGTGCCTTTGTTGCTGCGGTTTTAATCGCCGGTTCGGAGTTTTACACACACTCTGAAACTATTTTCTGTAACTACTTGACAGAATACACTTGCAGTGTTACAATAGTTTTCATGAACAACATTCGTGAGGTGGCAAAGCAGGCGGGCGTCTCGACGGCCACGGTCTCGCGGGCGTTCAACACGCCG
>JANLUQ010000537.1:0-3745 GCA_031363565.1 Armatimonadota bacterium
CTGGGGCGATGCGGGTCATGTGGTGTATCTGGGCTTCCTGACGTTCCTGCGCGTTGCCGTCATGGTGGTCTTCGCGACATTGGTGTGGACGCCGGTCGGGGTCGCCATCGGATTCTCGCCGCGCCTGGCCCGCATCGCGCAGCCGCTCGTGCAGATCGGAGCCTCGTTCCCCGCTAACCTCATCTTCCCGGTCGTCGTTTTGGTATTCATCAAGCTCCACATTAGCCTCAACTGGGGCAGCGTCCTCCTGATTGCACTGGGGACGCAGTGGTACATCCTATTCAATGTCATCGCCGGGGCCTCCGCCGTGCCGGGCGACCTGCGCGAAGCCGCCCAGGTCTTCCACCTGCGCGGGTGGATGCTGTGGCGGACATTGATTCTGCCGGCCATCTACCCCGCCTGGGTGACGGGCGCTTTGACGGCGGCGGGCGGGGCCTGGAACGCCAGCATCGTGGCCGAGGTGGCATCCTGGGGGTCGAGCCATTTGGAGGCGCAGGGGCTTGGGGCGTATGTCGCGCAGGCGACGAACCAGGGGAACTGGCCGCAGATCATCCTGGGAATCGCCGTCATGTCGGCCTATGTGGTGCTGTTGAGTCGGTTCGTCTGGAAGCCACTGTATGCGCTAGGGGAAGCCCGGTTCCGCTTGGGGTGAGATATTCTGGGTAGCAGGGACATTCAGTTGCTGCCGGCGACTGAAGTCGCGCCAACAAGGGCACGAAACCTGCCTCCGCAGGTTCAGAGTCTGAGTCCGCACAGGCGGACTTTGTGCCCTTGTTGCAGCGGTTTTAACCGCCCCTGGAAGGACTGAATAGCCCCGATTATGGTAAACTGTATGCAAGGACGAGCAGCCGCAAAGCAAACGCACACAGGAGTGATCTATGACAGTCTCGGCTGCGACACAGAAAACGACCGCCCTGCTCCACGCGGAGCACGTCTCGAAACACTACGGCGATAGCGGCAAGCGCATCCTGGTCCTCCAGGATGTCAGCCTGTCCATCGGCGAGGGGGAGATCATCGCCATCCTCGGCCCTTCGGGATCGGGCAAGTCCACCCTGCTCCGCATCATGGCTGGGCTGACCGATGCCACCGAAGGTGCCGTCCGGTTCCAGGGACAGACGCAGACCGGGCCGAACCCGCACGTCGCCATCGTCTTCCAGACCTTCGCCTTGTTCCCATGGCTGACCGTCTACCAGAACGTCGAAGTAGGTCTGCTGAACACGAAGGTGCCCGAGATTCAGCGGCGGCGGCGTATCCTGGACGCCATTGATGTGATCGGCCTGGACGGCTTCGAAGACGCCTACCCCAAGGAGCTGTCCGGCGGGATGCGCCAGCGGGTCGGTTTCGCCCGCGCCCTGGTCGTCCAGCCCGAAATCCTGTTCATGGATGAGCCGTTCTCGGCCCTGGACGTGCTGACGGGCGAGAACCTCAAAAAAGAGCTGCTGTCGCTGTGGCGCTCGCGCAAGCTGCCGACGCGCGCCATCTTGATGGTCACGCACAACATTGACGAGGCCGTCACGATGGGCGACCGCATCGTCGTCATGGGCGCGAACCCCGGAAATGTCCGCCTGGACATGGTCGGCCTGCCCGTGGAGCAGCGCGGCAAGAACGACCCTGACCATGTGCGCTTGGTAGACTACCTCTACGGCGTGATGACCAACCCCACGGAGGATATCGCCCCCTTCCGCGCCGAGCCGACCGCGCCCACGACCGCGCGCGTCAAGCCGCGCGCCTACCAAGTCTTGCCACATGTCCCCGTGGGCCAGGTGACGGGTCTCGTCGAGCGCCTGCACGCCGACGGCGACCGCGAGGACGTGTACGTTTTGGGCCAGGAACTCCAGATGGAGGTGGATGACCTGCTGCCGCTGATCCAGGCCATTGATATGCTGAACCTGGGCAACATCGAGTCCGGCGACGTGTACCTGACCCCGGCGGGCGTCCACTTCGCCGAAGCGGGCGTCCTGGAGGAGAAAGAGGTCTTCCGGCAGCAGGTGGTGGACCACGTCCAGCTCATCCGCCAGATCCTCTCGGCCCTGGACGCCGCGCCGAACAAGCGGCTGCGCCTGGATACGATCCTGAAGGAACTCGAATCCTACTTCAGCCCCGACGAGGCGGAGCGCCAGCTCGACACGGCCATTGACTGGGGCCGGTACGCCGAGCTGTTCGCCTTCGACGACCAGGACGGCGTCTTCTACCAGGAGCAGACGCACTCGTCCGCGCCGGGCGGGGGATATTGATCCCATAGGGGCGCGATTCATCGCGCCCTCTTTCCCTGCCGCCTTGCCGATGGGTTTGTCTCACCACACGATAATTCCCCAAGATCACCCGTTCCGCCTCCACGCTGACGCATCTTCTCTCTGTTCTCCTGCGGTACACTCAGGAAGATAAGGAGACACACCCATGATGCCCCCCACCACCGAACCTACCTCCACCGAAACCATCCTCGCCCCCCTGCCGAGTTCGCGGCTTTTCTACCGTGACGGCGGTTCCGATAAAGTCTACCACGCCAGCATCAACGCCCAAGACGGCGGCTTCACCGTTACGTTCGCCTTCGGGCGGCGCGGGAGCGCCCTGACGGTGGGGACGAAGACGACCGCGCCGGTGGCCTGGGAGAAAGCGCAACAGATCTATGACAAGCTGCTCGCCGAGAAGGCGGGCAAGGGCTACACGCCCGACGGGACCGGTGCACTGTTCGCCATGACCGGCTTGGAAGGCCGCCGGTCGGGCCTGCATCCGCAGCTACTCAACTCCATCAGCGAGGAGGCCGCCGAAGCACTGCTGGCGGACCCGGCGTGGTGCCTCCAGGAGAAATTCGACGGCCGGCGCATCATGGTCGCCGTGACGGGCGGCATACCGACCGGCTCCAATCGCAAGGGGCTGTGCGTCCCGCTGGCCCAGGAGGTCAGCGATGCCCTCGCGCCCCTCCTGGACTGCGAGATGGACGGCGAGTTGCTGAGCGACTCCTATGTCGTCTTCGACCTGCTGAAATCGGGCGAGACCGACTGCCGGGCGTGGCCCTACCGGGAGCGTTATGAGGCCCTGACCGTCTCCGTTCGCGCCTCCCCCACCCCAGCCCTCGTCGTCGCCGAGACGGCCTGGGACGCAGTGGGCAAGTGGGCGCTGTACGACCGGATCGCGCAGGCAGGCGGCGAGGGCGTCGTCTTCAAGAAGGCGGACGGGCAGTACGTCGCCGGGCGGCCCGCCTCGGGCGGGTCCCAGGTCAAGTGCAAGTTCTACGCCACCTGCACCTGCCTGGTCACTGCCCAGAACGACCAGCGCAGCGTGCGCCTGCATCTTCTGGACGACGCGGGAAAGACCGTTGGTGTGGGCAATGTCACCATCCCACCGAACAAGGCCCTCCCCGCCGCCGGTACCCTCGTCGAGATCCGCTACCTGTACGCCTACAAGGGCGGCTCGCTCTACCAGGCGACGTATCTAGGCGAGCGCGACGACCTTGAGGTCGGCGACTGCATACTGGGGCAGCTCAAGTACAAGGCAGAGGGCGGCGAGGCGGAGGGCGAGGAGTAGAGGAGAAGGGCCACATTAATGGAGAAGGGGCGGCCCCCAAAAAGGCGCGGGCCGCAGTCGTCACTATCCATGGTTGCCGGGGGCAGCTTTAGCCACTGGCTGCGGGGGGGGTGGGGGGGGGCGTGGTTTTGTGGCGTGGTCCCAAATTTCGTTTCATGGCCCGCGCCCCTCGCGGGCGGGCCCCTCTGTCGTCACTCTCCGTGGTGCCCGGTGCCACGGC
>JANLUQ010000561.1:0-3802 GCA_031363565.1 Armatimonadota bacterium
GGGACGCGCAAAATGCTGTCCACGAAGTTCTCGTCCAGGCCCTCGTCGCCGGCCTTGACGATGCCGATGGCCGCGCCGTCGCGGGCCTTGACCTCTTTGACGCTGGACTGGATCTTGTCGTAGAGCGCGGACTGGGTCGCGATGCAGACCACCGAGACGCCCGGCTCGACCAGGGCCAGCGGGCCGTGCTTCAGCTCGCCGGCGGGGTACGCCTCGGCGTGGATGTAGGAGACCTCTTTGAGCTTCAATGCCCCCTCCTGCGCGACGGCGTAGTCGTTGCCACGCCCGAGGAAGAAGAACGACGATGAGCGCGCATATTGGCCCGCAACGGCCTGGATGGCGCTGGTATCGGCCAGTATTTCCGCCACCTGTTCCGGCAGGCGCTGGAGCTGCTCGACATAGGCGGCGACCACACCCGGCCCCAGCTTGTTCTCCTCCTGCGCGACATAAAGCCCGAGCAGATATAGGCCGATAAGCTGGGTAACATAAGCCTTGGTGGAGGCGACGCAGATCTCTGGTCCGGCATAGGTGTACAGGACCTCGTCGGCCTCACGGGCGATGCTGGACCCGACGACGTTGACCAGGGCCAGGGTCGTCGCGCCCTTGATCTTCGCCTCGCGCAAGGCCGCCAGCGTGTCCGCCGTCTCGCCCGACTGCGAGATGATGATGGCGAGTGTCTGGGCGTCCACGATGGGGTCGTTGTAGCGGAACTCGCTCGCCACCTGCACCTCGACCGGGCGGCGCAGCAGGTGTTCGTAGAAGTTCTTGCCGGCCAGGCCCGCATGATACGCCGTGCCGCAGGCGACGATGACGATACGGTTGAACTGGACCAGCTTGCTCGTCGGCAGCTTCAGCTCAGGCAGCGTGACCTGGTGCGCCTCGGTCGTCCGGCCCCGCAAAGTGTCCCGGATGGCCTGCGGCTGGTCGTAGATCTCTTTGAGCATGAAGTGGGCGAAGCCGCCCTTCTGCGCCGTCGAGACGTCCCAGGTAACATGGAAGATGTCCCGGTGCAGCGGCCTGCCGTCCAGCGTCGTCAGCACGACGCCGGCGGGGGTGATGCGTGCGAAGTCGCCGTCTTCCAGCACCAGCACGTCGCGCGTATAGCCCATGACGGCGGGGATGTCCGAGGCCAGGAAGTTCTCCCCTTCGCCCAGCCCGATAATCAGCGGCGAGGCGGTCTTGGCCGCATAGATGACGTTCGGCTCGGCACTGGAAACGACGCAGATGGCGTAGGCCCCCGTCACCTCCGACAGCGCCTTTCGGATGGCCGCTTCGAGGGACCCCGCCGCTTCCAGGTGCGACTCGATCAGGTGTGCCAGGACCTCGGTATCCGTATCGCTCGTGAAGACGTGTCCCGCCGCCGTCAGCCGCTCCTTCAGCCCGATGTAGTTCTCGACGATGCCGTTGTGGATCAGCGCGATCCGCCCCGTGCAGTCCACGTGCGGGTGCGCGTTGACATCATTGGGTCGTCCGTGGGTCGCCCAGCGCGTGTGTGCGATGACCGTCCCGTCCGACTGCCCCAACTCGCCCAGCGCGGCCTCCAAATTGGCAAGCTTGCCCTTCTTCTTGAGGACCGTCACACTCTCGGCGCCCGGCTTGACCACGGCAACGCCCGCCGAGTCGTAGCCTCGGTATTCCAGCCGCTTCAAGTTGTCCAGCACCAGCCGGACGCTCCGCTCGCGTCCGCCCACATAGCCTGTGATTCCACACATATTAGACTGCTACTCCCCTCGGTCTTCTCCCCCGGCGCTAAACCGCCGGTCTATACGGCTGGGCTGCCCCTCCGGGGCTGAAGACGACATGCCCACACAAGGCCGCATCTTTCGAAGCCCCGAAGGGGATTTTGTCCGTGTAGACCGGTGGTTTAGCGCCGGGTTCTTTATGCCCCAGTATACCTTACCGTAAGACGCCGCTCCCGCCGCCCCTGTTCCCTCAGCCCGCCGCCTCATACTCCGCGTCGGTCACCTGTTCCAGCCACACGGCGTCCACGCCCGCCTCGACCGGCTGGATCGCCAGATGCACCATCAACCGCTCCGGCGTCGCCCCATGCCAGTGCTTCTCGTCGGGCGCGAAATAGATCGTGTCGCCGGGCCTGACCTCCTGGATGCCCTCGCCCCACTTCTGGACACGTCCTACGCCCGTCTCAATGTGCAATATCTGCCCCTTCGGGTGCGTGTGCCAGGCCGTCCGCGCCCCCGGTGCGAAGGTCACGCAGAAGGCGTTCACCCCCGTCTCCGGCGGCGACTTGATGACCTCATCCAGCCAGACCACGCCCGAGAAATACGCCTCATTCCCCCGCTTCGTCGCCCCTCGCTCCGCCCTCGTGATCTCCATCCGGCTGCCCTCTTTTCCCAACGCCTGAGCGGCAAGTATACCCCATCGCCCCGCCGCGCCTTGACGCCCCCTGCCCCCGGTGCTACAATGGCAGGGGAAGACGCCGCCCGCGCGGTGCCTGGAGGATGCTCGCCATGTCGAAACTCGTGCTGGACTCCCTAGAGATCAAAAACTTCCGCGCCTTCAAGCACCTGCGAATCGAGAAGCTGGGGCGGGTCAACCTGATCGTCGGCAAAAACAACGTCGGGAAGTCGTCGGTGTTGGAAGCGCTGTTGCTGTTTGCCCGTCGGGCTTATCCTGCTCTTATATGGGAGTCGTTAGGGGTGCGTGACGAGAGTGCAGTTCTCAATTCCAAAAAGCCTGCTGATCTTGGAGACACAAGCGCAGATGTCAAATATCTGTTTCATGGAAGGAAGCCTATTACCGATCTGGTTGATCCAATCGAGATTGGTTCGAGTCAAGATCCGCAGGAGGTACTTTCCCTCATTACCTACTGGCCTAATATACATGCCAACAAAAAATTGTCAGACTTAGTTAAACCTGATGAATATGATTCGGCCTTCATGGCTCCTGGCATCGCAGTCAGCATAGGGGATGACGTTAGAGCGCTCTATCCTCTAGATGGAAGTTATTCTGTCCGGTGGCAAATAAAATCATTCGAGGGGAAAATGAGAGATATTCCTTGCATCTTTGTTGGCAACTTTGGTCTACAAAATAGCCTTACTAGTAGATTATGGGATAACATTGCCCTTTCAACCTTGGAAAGGGAAATTGTCTCTGCGTTGCAAATCATTGCCCCGAAAATCACTCAGGTCAACTTGATAGGAAGTCGCGATAGGACCGCGGAGCGGATCGCTATCGTAAAAGAGGACGCCCTAGACACTCCAATTCCGCTTCGTAGCATGGGTGAGGGTATGTATCGTATATTCGGCATCGCTCTTGCCCTCGTCAACGCCAAAGACGGGATGCTGCTCATTGATGAAGTAGATACCGGTCTGCACTACTCGGTGCTACCCGATCTATGGAAACTCATCTTTGAAGTGGCCCATCGCCTCAACGTGCAGGTCTTCGCGACAACCCATAGTAAGGACTGCATCGAGGCGTTCCAGCAGGCCGCCGACGAGAACACGGAGGAAGAAGGAATGCTGGTCCGTTTGGAACACCGGGACGGGGAGGTCGTCCCAGTGATGTTCGACGAGCGCAAGCTGAACATCGCGGCGCGTGAGCAGATCGAGGTGCGCTAAGGATGGCTACCAAATCCCTTCTCCTTGTAGAAGGCAATGACGAACTCCATGTACTGTCTCACCTTCTGAAACACCATCAACTGCCAGACAATTTTAGCATCAAAGACAAGAAAGGCATCGAAAACCTGCTGGAAACTCTGGATGCGGAGCTAGACGCGGGCGGCCTGGAACGGCTTGGGGTCATCGTGGATGCGGACACGGCTCCGACTTCTCGGTGGCAGTCG
>JANLUQ010000585.1:0-4358 GCA_031363565.1 Armatimonadota bacterium
GGACTGCACGGCGCTGACCGCCTGCACGGGCGCCGAGTTCGAGTCGAGGGCACCGAGCTCGATGCGCGATCGCGAGTGCACCGCCCTGACAGTGTGCAGCGGCGGCGAGTACGAGTCGACGGCGCCCGCGGCGGCCAGAGATCGCGTATGCACGCCGCTCCGAACCTGCACCGCGGCGCAGTACGAGTCGAGCCACGGGATCTGGAAGCTTGGCATGTGGGACATGGCAAGCATTAAAGAAAGCAGCGTCAGCGGCGTGGAGGCGACTGACCCCCAGAAACCCCAGTTCTGCCTCTTTTCCCCGCGTCGCCACGCCCAGATGACATTCTCGCCCAAGTCCCGCGCGGTCCCGAACTGCGCGATGGCATTTTGCGCCGCCTCAGCCTCCGATTGGCCCAATTCCCGGTTGACGATGACCGCGTTCGCCAGATGCGCGCGCATCTCACGCAGTTCCTCGCCGCGCCGCTTCGGAGGCAGTGAGATGAGTTGGGCGGCGACCTCCGAAAGATACGTTTCAAGCAGGCTGTGCATGACCAGTCCTCCCCTGTTCCGTCGTCCCCCGTTCGATCTTGCCTAACAGGGTGTGCAGCAATGTCGCATAGTCGCGCAACGCCTGCGTCCGCTTCTTTCCTTCCCGATGGCCTGCTTCGGTCAGCGCGTAGACTTTGCGGTCCGCGCCCTTTTCCTGCGCCTCCCAGGCTCCCAGGATCAGGCCGTCTTGTTCCAGCACACGCAGGGCGGGATAGAGCGTCCCTTCGCGCAGGTGCAGGGCGCCGTCGCTTAGGCGCTCGACCTCGCGGGCGATGGCGTAGCCGTGGCGCGGCTCCGTCCCCAGCACGGCGAGGATAAGCGCGGGCAGGTCGCCCTTGGCGAGTTCACGCCTCATGTGTTACCTCCTGTTTCTATGCTTCTGATTATACATAGATTTAGGGGGTATGTCAAGCAAGAAACAAAAAAAACCCGCGCCCATAGGCGCGGGGTCTTCGAAGAAAGGCTTATGCCAGCTTTGCGGCCTGGTCGGTCTTCTCCCAGGCGAACTCGGCGTGCCCGAAGTGACCGTTCTTAGCGGTCTGCGAGCAGGCAGCCCCAAAGAGGTCTCTTATTCCCTACTCCAGTCTTCCGAAACGACACCGGGGATGCCTGAAAAGTCTTTGCCATTGCAGGTGACGACCGTGAAGCCCGCGAGGATGGCGCTGGCGGCAACGCGGCAGTCATTGGGGCCAACGCGCTTCTGCCTCGCCGGCCAGGAGCGGTACAAAGCTTCGGCGTCGTCGGTGTACGGCAGGAGAGAGAACGCCGACAAGCCGCGCATCAGGTCGGCCAGGAACAGACTTTCCCGCCCCAGCGGGCGGCTCCGTGAGCGAAGCGAATTGATTTGCCCAATTTGTCCTCCCACCAGTTCTTCCACGACAATCGTGCAGACCGCGAGGTTCGCCGGGTCTGCGGCCTGGATGCGTCGGACAACGGCAGGCTGACCCCGCAGGGCAAGATTGATCGTATCCGAGTCGAGCGAGAACATGCGCTAATCCGCCACTTCGGTTTCTTGATCTTCCATTTTTTGAGCTTCCATTTCCTGCTCCATCTGTGCCTGACGCTCCGCGTGTATACGCGCCATCAGGGCGTCCATGAGCGGCTCGTCTTTGAAGATGCCTAGGACGCTGTCAAGAGACCGAGCCGACGGCCGGACGAGCGCCGACGGCGGTGTCAGCGCCTCGTCCGCCGCACGAAGCAACGCCGAGGCGGCAAAGCCTTCTAAGCTATGGCCGGTCGCTAAGGCCGCCCTTTCTAGCCTTTCCCGCTGGTCCTGATTTAATGGGATATTCAGTGGCCGCGTGATTTCCTGCTCGATGGTTGCCATTGGCTTTCTCCTGGATACATTGTACCACATGGCGAAAAAAGCCCCACGCCATTGGCGCGGGGCTTTACAAGGGAGGCTTAAGCCAGCTTTGCGGCTTGGTCGGTCTTCTCCCAGGCGAACTCGGCGTGCCCGAAGTGGCCGTTTTTGGCGGTCTGCGAATAGACCGGCAGGGTCAGGTTCAGGAGCTGGATGATGCCGCGCGGGGTCAGGTCGAAGTTGGCGCGGACCCGCTTGCTGATCTCGTCCTCGTCAATCGTGCTGGTGCCGAAGGTCTCGACTAGGACGGAGACCGGCTCGGCGACGCCGATGGCGTAGGCGAGCTGGATCTCGACCTTCTCGGCCAGGCCCGCCGCCACGATGTTCTTGGCGATGAAGCGGGCAGCGTAGGCCGCCGAGCGGTCCACCTTGGAGGGGTCCTTGCCGGAGAAGGCGCCGCCGCCATGGCGGGCGTAGCCGCCGTAGGTGTCCACGATGATCTTGCGGCCGGTGACGCCCGTGTCGGCCTGCGGGCCGCCGATGACGAAGATGCCGGTCGGGTTGACATGGTACTTGATGTCGTGGGTGATGTACTGACCATACTGGGCAAGCACGGGCTTGATGACGTGCTCATGGACCAAAGCCTGGACATCGGCCTGCTTGAGGTTGGGGTCGTGCTGGGCGGAGAAGACGATGGTGTCAATGGATAGGGGCTTGTCCGTGGCAGGGTCATAAGCGATCGTCACCTGGGACTTGGCATCAGGGCGCAGGCCGAGCGCGCCGCCCGAGCGGACAGCGGCGTAGCGGGCGGTCAGCTGGTGGGCGATGGTGATGGGCAGGGGCATCAGCTCGGGCGTCTCGTTGACGGCGAAGCCGAACATCATGCCCTGGTCGCCCGCGCCCTGGGCCTTGTCGCCCTTCGCGCCGGCATCTACACCCACGGCGATGTCGGGGGACTGCTTCTGGAGGGCGATCAGGACGCCGGTCGTGTCGCCGTCGAAGCCGTACTCGACTTTGGTATAGCCGGCATCCTTGATGGCCTGACGGACGACGTCGGGGATCTCGACGTAGCCCTGGGTGGTGACTTCGCCGGCGATGACGGCCAGGCCGCGCGTCAGCAGTGTCTCGACGGCGACGCGGCTCTTGGGGTCCTGCTCCAGCAGCTTGTCCAGGATGGCGTCGCTGATCTGGTCGGCGAGCTTGTCGGGGTGGCCTACGGAGACGGACTCCGAGGTGAACAGTTTAACGTCGGGCATGGTGTGGATGGCTTCCTCTCTCGTTGCATGTGCAAAGGCTAGGGAGCAGCGGCGGGGATTATCAAGAAGTCGGGAAGTAAGCGCAAGCGGATCGTACTTTGGGGGTACGTCGCGGTCGCTGTCTTCTTATCTTGCGCGACCACCCTTCCCCGAATGTCTTGCGACAATGTCTTGCGACTTGGGGGCTGGATGCGCGCCGGATTTAGCACCTGCCTCAGACCCGAAAGCCGTGGGGGCTTCGGGGTTCCGAGGTGGTTGTTGTGGTTTCGTCGGGCCGGTCCCTCCACCACTCTTGATAAGAACGTCGTGCTACGCTATGCGGTTGTCTGGGGATATGATAGCACGGGGCGGGGCGGTTTGTCAACCGGCAAAATCGCCTGTAAACCCTGAAAACGCCTGTGAACTTTCAAAGCCCCCACCCCGCCCCAACCCCATTAAAACCTGGTACCGGTGCCTGGAAGTCCTGGCTGTAGCCGCGTTGTTTCGGATTTTGGCGACTGCTCTTCTGGCAGGCATGGCAAAAGTACTTCTGCTTGCCGTTAGGGGCTTTGCCGTCTTTTCGCAGATGATCGCTGCCGCAATGACGACAGAGAATAACTTCAGAAACCATAGCAACAGTGTACAGCATACTGTCTATACTAGACCACTACCCTGACCACAAAGCTGCGCGATGAGGGCGGGGCGGAGCGCTTCCAGCTAAACGAGGAAGTGGCGCTGGAATACTATCGCCTGCAAAAAATGAGCGAAGGCAATATCTCCTTCACGCAAGACAGCGCCGCCGTCCTGCGCGTCCCCTCTGATGTCGGCACAGGCAACCCCGAGCGCGAAGAAGCCTTGCTGTCCACCATCGTTCAAGACCTCAACAAGCGCTTCGGAACCGACTTCACGCCGGGTGATCAGCTCTTTTTCGAGCAGATCGAGGAAGACCTCGTCCGAAACCGCGCCTTGTCTCAGCAGGCCAAGACGAACAGTATAGACAACTTCAAATATCCGTTCGATGATGTCTTCATCGGCAAAGTCATTGAGCGCATGGAACAAAACCAAGAGATCACTGACAAGATTATGAACGTAGACCGCTTCGCTGACGCTGTCCGCGATCTGCTGCTGAAACGTGTCTATGGCCGCCTACAAAAAACCGAATAATGGTTGTATAATGAAGCAGGAGAGCATTACATGACGCTGTCGGCGGGGTGCTATGCGCTGGGGTATCTGACCGGGGTGGCCGCGTTCGCCTGGATGGCGCGGCGGCGGAACCTCGCGACGGCGGG
>JANLUQ010000622.1:0-1651 GCA_031363565.1 Armatimonadota bacterium
GACGTGCAGGCAGTCCAGGGGCGCACGAAGGTGACGCTGCTTCCGCCCATCCCGCCGCCGCCTTCCGCTCCTACCCTGTCTTCTGGTCCGGTCGCGGCCCTTGCCGCAGCCTCTGGGCCGCCCTTGGCGCTGCCTCCTCCCTCGACGCCGCTCCCTCCCTTGACGGCGGGACTACTTCAGGTGCTGTCCGCCCTGCAAAAGCCACCTTCTACCCCTGGCCCCGTCCCGCGCGATGCCAAGCAGGTGCTTGCCTCCGATACGGATACCAGCATACAGCTTCTGCTGGCGGTTGATCCCAGCGTCCGAAACACCCTCTATCCCGCCCTGGCCGCTGCCGCCGTCACGCCCGCCCCGGCCCTCCAGAACCTCTATGCGCTCCGCGTCAAGGCCGGCCCCTTTGGACACAACGCGCCGCGCAAGCCGGTCCTGGACGGTCAGGGGATCGTCAAGACGACCGAGGAATGGCCGATCGCCGACTCGACCACTGCTGGGGTCGCGCTGACGCTCACGACGCCGCAGGACGGGCAAGGAGGGCAGCCTGTTGGGGTCGCCACCCTCTTCACGCAGACGGGTAACGGCAGCGCGGTGACACAGACCGGGACGCTGCAAACTTTGGGGACGCAGACCTACGCTCTGGGCCAGGAGAGCGTCGGCGTCACCGTCGCCGATGCGGGCCTTTCCGTGACCTTCCAATTCTCACAGCCTTCGCAGATGATCGCCCTGGCTGCCGCCACCGGCAGCCAGGTTCTGACGGTCACGGTCAACGGCGGCAGGCCACAACTGGTGATATTAGGGCAAACACTGCAATACGCGCAGGGCGATGCCGTGATCAAGATCGCGACCAGAATGGGTCCTGAGCTGGTTTCCGCTCAAATCAGCATCGAGACGCTTTCCGGCCCACGTCCGCAGGACCGCGCCGTCCTCCTGCTGGATGCCCAGTACGACCAGATTTTGGCGGGAAGCTGGATCGTCCTCACCCGTCCCGCGAAGTCAGGCACGGGCCAGGATGTGATCTATGCCCGGGTGCGTCTGGCCGGCACGGTCTCCCAGACCGCCTATGGCTTCACCAACACCGTCACGCGGCTGGCTCTGGACAAAGAATGGCTGTATGAAACAGACCGGAGGCTGGATGTAGTCCGAAACACCGTCGTCTATGCCCAGGCCGAGGCGCTTACTCTGGCGGACGGTCCGGCCCCGGCCCTGGCCGTCGCGACTGTTCGCCGTCCGTCCATCAGCAGCGGCCAGACGCCGGGCGGCGGCGATCAGCCCCCCATCGGCGGCGACTCGATCCCGCTGGACAAGCTCTATGACGGCCTGAAAGCCGGACGCTGGCTCATCGTCGCCGGAGAGCGCCTGGACCCCGGCGTGGAAGGCGTCCCCGCAGCGGAGCTGGTGCATCTTGCCGGCATGACGCAGGGCTTCGCCCCGGCGACATCCGCCCCGGACTCGCCCCCGCTCCCCGGCGATACGCTCCACAGCACCCTGCACCTGACCTCGGCACTGGCCTATACCTATAGGCGGGAGACGCTGACGATCTACGGCAATGTCGTCGCAGCGACACACGGCGAGACGCGGGCCGAGACGCTGGGCGGCGGCGATGCAACCCAGAGCTTCCAGACGTTCGCGCTCCACCAGAAGCCGCTGACGTTCC
>JANLUQ010000625.1:0-3594 GCA_031363565.1 Armatimonadota bacterium
TATCACAATGCTCCTGGAGCGGGCGAAGACGCCAGGCTACCAAATGACGGTGGACCTGGAGAACTTGACCGTCTCAGACGGGCAGGGCTTCACGATGCCGTTCGAGGTGGATGCGTTCCGGCGTCACTGCCTTCTGAACGGGCTGGACGACATCAGTCTGACCTTGCAGCACGAGCCGGACATCACGGCTTATGAGGAAAAGCGGCCGACGTGGACCCACAGCGTGGCGGCTTAGTGGCCACCGAGGCCTGGGTGGAACGGGAGGTCATTGACGAGGACTTCGACGACCGGGAGTGGCCGGAGATAGAGATGACCCGCTGCCACCTCACCCGCTGCCGGTTCCGAGGGGCGCGTCTCAGCGAGGCGCGACTCGAGGGCTGTCACTTCGAGGAGTGCGACTTCGCCCGCGCCCGGCTGAACGCGGCCGAGTGCCGCGCGTCGGCATTCTCGAACTGCCTGTTTACGGATGCGTACCTGTTTATGGCGCGCTTCGACGACTGCCGCCTGCTGGGCGCATCGTTCGCTGGGGCGGACATGGGCGGTCTGACGATCGTGGGCGGTGACTGGTCCTGGGCGAACCTGCGGCATCAGAGCCTCGTGAAGCAGGACTTGCGCGCCGTGAAATTCCTTGGCGCGGACTTCTATGGCGCGGACTTGACGAAAGCCGATTTGCGGGACGCCGACCTGACGGAAGCCAATCTGGATGGGGCACTGATAGTCGGCGCGGATTTGCGCGGGGCGAAGCTGGAGAAAGTAGACCTGAAAGGTCTGGACCTGCACGCGGTGCGGATGGACATAGCCCAGACCATTCTATTGGCGCAGTGTCATGGCGTGAAAGTAGGCTAGAAAGAAGCTGGAGGCAAGAACAGGGCGCGGCAGATGCCGAGCCCTTTGTCTATTTGAGGGCTTCTTCCGCTTCCAACTCGCGGAGTAAAGGTTCGGCACGGGCGACAAGCTCCTCCTTGCGCGAGCGCAGCGTGTCCCGCGTCTCGCAGTAGATGGCGAGGGCGCCCAAAGGGTCGAGAGACTCGGTGAGTAGTTTAGAGCGGACAGCGTCGGTGTCCCGGACAACTTCCTTATGGATCGAGACAGTGAGGTGGCTGGCGTTCAGGGCGGCGCGGATATCGGTTTCGCGCAGGGCGGCCTGCTGCTCGGACTTGATCTTGTAGGCGACCTTGACGATTGCCTCCTCGATGGGCTGCTTCTTGATTGCCGCCAGGATCATATCTGTCGGATCGTCGCCCGCCTCGGTGGCATCCACCTCGATCTCCACGAAGGGGCGCGTCTTAACGCGGACATGCTTGACTTCGGTTCCACCTTTCAGCAGGTCCACCAGCGCGAAGCCCTTCTCCTCGGAGCGCTCCCCGAAATCAATCCTCTCGATGCTGCCGCTGTAGACGACGGGCGGCTGCTGACCCTTATGCAAATCCTGGTAGCGGTGAATGTGGCCCAGGGCGACGTAGTCAAATGGTGCCTGGGTCAGCACGGACAGGGGTACTTCCGGCTCATTGGTCAGGTAGCCGACCTGATTGGCGCTGAGTTTGGCGTTGGCGACCGAGAAGTGGCCCATCAAAATCGTCGGCAGATCGGGGTCGCAGGAAGCGGCCAATGCGTTGATGCCCGCCGTGTAGCGGTCCACGATGAGCTGCGTTGTCCCCTGGACGCCTTGGTCTTTGTTCTCCTCTCGGGACAGGACGAGGCTCTTGATAAGGTACGGCATGGCGGCGATCTGGACGCGCGCCCCGCCCTTCGTCTCCACGACCGCGCTGTCCGGGTGGTCGAAGACGCGCAGCCGCTCGCCGGCCAGTTCACCGAAGATCTCGATGGCGTTGGCCCGGCCCTTCGTGTTCGGGATGTCGTGATTCCCCGCCAGCATGACGACGGGAACGCCCGCCTTGGTCAGCTTGGCAAGGCACTGGGCGAACTCGCGCTGGTGGGTCTGGTTCGGGTCGCGCGTCTTGTAGGCGTCTCCGGCGAAGACGGCCAGTTCGACTCCGGCCTCCAGAGCGATGGTGATGGCTTCCGACAGGGCATTGCGGAAGTCCACAAGCCGCGAGGGTAGGCCGGTCTGTGGGTCGAAGCGTCCGTAGTTCTCGACGCCGAAGTGGACATCGCCAAAGTGCATGAGGCGGATGGGTTTGGGCATGGTGTTTTCTCGGAACCTACCCCACCGCGAGCGGCGACCCTCCCGAAACGGGAAGGTGGGCGGGAAGGAAGTCGTAAAGTTTCGTCTTCTTGGCTGTGCCTTTTTGACAGGACTGCCATCTGACGATGCGTAAAACCGACCGACCACCTTCCCAGCCTACCTTCCCGTTTCGGGAGGGTCGCCGCTTGCGGCGGGGTAGGTTCCTAAACCGGCAGCACTTCCACCACCGGCGGCAGCAGGATGGACTGCGGGTTCGTCGCGGCGGCGATGGCGGGTACATCGTTCAGGAAGTGGTAGCAGACACCGAAGTCGGCGGGGCCGGTAATCGTGTCACCTAGCTTGAAGGCGATTGACACATCGCCTTCGTGCGTCAGCCGCACCGTCATCACGCGACAGTCCGGCGGCACTCGGGTGATAGCAACGGCCAGTGCCTTGTCGCTGTCTATCAGGTGGAACCACCGCTGCGACAGGAACTCCTCGGCGGTTGCTACTTCTCCGACATAATCCGTCCGCCCCGCCGTCGCCACAGTCCAGCGGGCATAGGGCGCATCCATGAACTCCGTCCTCCAGACGATTTCTCGGGCTTTTTCGTCTAATTTGCCAAAGACATAGCCGCCGACGCCGAAATCGCAGGTGAGCGTGGGAGCGGTGATGGCAAGCGGCAGGGTGAAGACGACTTCATCGTTGGGCTTCGGCTGTTCCAGGTGATGAGTTATTGTGGCCCAAGATTTACAGGCGGTCAGTTCTATTCGGCTCCATGCGAGACAGCCATCGCCATACTTACCGTATGTGACAGCCCAAGCACTAATTAAATCGTCGCCAAACAAATCGTGATATTCGTACTGCTCCATCGCCTCGGCACCACGGGTTATACTAGTCTCATGGCGTAAATGGCTGATTTGATCGTAGACGACTCCAACGATGTTGTTGTCGGAGCTTACATCTAGTTGAAAGCGTTGTTGCCTGCTTCGGCGATAACCGCCTTCTTGGATCGTACTGAACTGCAAGGAGTCGGCGACTAGCATGGGCGAGCTGTTGTCAACGAGTACGAGATCCAGCGTAGAGAGCGGTTCAAGCGAGACTGCGAAGTCTAGCCGGTGTGGAGGCTCTTCAACGCCCGATGCGGAGGAGATAAGCAGAGGAACATCGTGCCCATCAGACGTGTGCAAGCCCGTCGTAAACATGCCTGCATCCTCTGGGAGCACCATGACCACTGACAACGGATACAGAAACCGCCGGATACCGGCCGTCTCGCGGACGCGGATACGGGCTAAAATTTCGCTCATTTCGCCAGTGCCTCCTCGAAGATCGCGGCAATGTGGTCTACGGTGTACTGCGTCGCCCCCTGGCTGCCCTCGAAGACCGAGTAGGCGGCTTTGCCCATCGCCGCCCGCGCGTCGGCGTCTTGCAGCAGGCGCACGAAAGCGTCGGTGAGCTGCTGCGTCTGC
>JANLUQ010000665.1:0-5608 GCA_031363565.1 Armatimonadota bacterium
CCTCGGCGGGACCGAGGACCTTCTCAGCGGTCAGGATGAGTGGGTGCGCGCCCCCCACCCCGCTGTCGGCGTCGGTCTCAGCATGGTAGTAGCGGACGATGGATTCTTCCTGCACCTCGTCGGGCGTGGGGACATGGGAGCGGTCCGGGTACAGCAGAGACTGGTCGGGAAGCGCGCCATAGATTGCCGGGGCAGGCGAGCGGCTGATGCGCGGCAGGCTGCGGGCATCAATCAGGATACCGGTGTAGACGGACATGTCTTCCACGACGGGGGCCACCGGGACGGGCGGCGGGGCGGGCGCTTCGGGGGCGGGCAGGACGCGGATGCGGTCCGCCTCCACCGTGCCGCCCGGCAGGAGCACGCCAACGAGCCGGACGCGCATCCCGCGAATCAGGTCGGCGGTCTGCCCGGCCCGCTCGGTCCCGCGCAGGATGATGTCGGCGGCATGGGTGTCCAGCGAGTAGCGCTTGTCGTCATCGCCCAGCAGGGTCACCTGATCGTGGGCGGCATCCACCTCACGGACAAGGCCGTCGAGGTTAAGCTGCGGCTGGATGGGAGCGGGCACGGGTTCGGACGGCAAGGGGACGGCGGGCAGGGGGACGGCAGGCAGCGCGGGAGTGGGGGCAGGCGCGGCATAGCCAGAGTCGGGCAGGACGCGCAGGCGGGCGGCTTCCAGGAGGTTCCGTCCCAGGAGGGTACCGGTGACTTCGACGCGCATCCCGCGCGCGAGGTCCCCCGTCTCGCCCACCCGGTGGCCTTCGCGCAGGACGATGTCGGCGGCATAGGAATCCACGATGTAGTGGTGGTCGTCGGTGCTGACCAGGGCCAGGCGGTCATCGGACCGGTTCACCGATTGGACGATCCCTTCCACCACATAATCGGCATGGCGAGGGCTATACAGGTCGTCGTCCGCGCGCACGGAGACGGTCGAAAGGCTGGATGAGAAGCAAAGGAGACCGAGAGCCAGTACAGTACAACGAACACGCAGCATAGTGATTCCCTCCCGAGATGTTTTGACTCCATTATACGGCAGATTCGGCCTGTTCTTTAGTATCCTTTTGGCTCTAGGGGGACTATCTTTTCTTGGGCGGCGGGCGGCGGCGCATCCGGTCGGCGAGGGACCTGAGCAGGCCGCCGTCGTACCCGGCGAGGTCGGGGGCGTGGCGGCGGCAGAAGTCATCCACGATGCGCTTCGCCTCCCAGGGCGCCAGCCCGCCGCCCCCAGCTAGGGCACGGAGCAGGTCCAGGCGCGAGACGGTCTCGTGCGCGGGGTGCGCGGCCAGAACCGAGGTCAGAACGGCGTCGTAGTCCGTAATCGGGGGGGAGGGCGCGGCGAGGCGCTCACTGTCCATGAGGCGCTCGCTGTCCATGGCGCGGCGTACTCCGGCAAGACCGGCCTGGTTCGCCTCCCGGAGCGCCCCAACCACGCCGGTCCGCCCGAACGGGGAGCGGACCGTGCTCTGGGCGCTCACTAGAAAGGCTTGAACTTCCGCCAAGTCGGCCTCATGCCGGACGAGGCTCGTCAGGAGGGAGGCGGGAACGGCTGTTTCGTTCGCCATCTCGGCGGGGAGCGGGGCAGGGAGCGCGGGATGGGTCAGCTGGTACACATATTCCGGCTCCGCCAAATCGCGCAGCTTCCGGGTGCCGAGTGCGACCAGGGCCGCCCCTTCCGGCAGGGCCTCATGGACGAGGGAGCGGGTGAGGCTGGACAGGAGGATCTGCCCACCGTCCGCAAGCGAGCGAAGGCGGGCGCAGCGGTTGACAGCGACGCCGTAGTAGTCCCGTTCCCGCAGATCAGCCTCACCGGTGTGGAGGGCCATCCGCACACGCAGAGGGGTCTCGGCGGGCCATGCCTCAACGGACAGAGCCTGCTGGAGCATGCAGGCGGCCCGGACGGCGTCGGGGGCGGAGGCGAAGACGGCGAAGAGGCTGTCGCCCTCCCCCCGGCTCTTGATCAGCAGCCCATCATGCGCGCCGACGAGATCGGCGGCGAGGGCATCATGGCGGGTCAGAGCGGCGCGCATGGCTTCCGGGGATCGCTCCCAGAGCCGGGCGCTTCGCTCGACATCGGTAAATAGGAAGGTGATCGTCCCGGTCGGCGCGGACATGGCAGAAACTCCCGAATAGTAGGTACAGCCAAGGATTCGCCGCCGCCGCCCGGAATCCTGCCCGCCGCACTAGGAGTGGGTATAATGCTTATGTATATAGCTGCAACGAGTGAAGGATCCTCCCCCCTATGCCGGCACCGCGCGAGAGACATGACCCGTGGCAAGCGGGCCTGACATACATCATCGGCCATCAGCGGCCGGACATGGACGCCATCGCGTCGGCAGTCGGCTACGCCTGGTTTCTGGGCCAGACGGGCGACGAGAAGATAGTGGCCGCCCGCGCGGGCCAGGTGGGGGCACAGGCCGCCTTCGCCCTGGGCTACTTCGGCACCCGGCCGCCACGCGTCCTGTCCAGCGCGGCCCCGACGTTCGGCCATGTCGCCTCGCCGCAGGAGCCGGTGACGCCGGACGCCCCACTGGGCGAGGCGATGTCGCGGCTGGCGCAGGGGGAGCGGCTGGTGCCGGTCGTGGACGGCAGCGGCAAACTTCTCGGCGGCCTGACGCCGCTGGCGCTGGCGCGGGCCTATGCCCAGGTGGCGGGGGGGCTGGCGCGGGCCTCCGAGCAGACCTGCCGGACCTATGTGGAGGACCTGCCGACGGTCCCCGCCGGGGACCGCATCCGGGACCGGCGCGGTACCATGCTGCGGGGCGGCGGCGAGGAGTTCCTCGTCGTCGGCGAGGACGGGCGCTATTTGGGCACGGCCAGCCGTCAGTGCCTCCTGGAGCCGCCGCGCGCCCGTCTGATTCTGGTAGATCATAACGAGCTGTCACAGGCCGTGACCGGGGCGGACGAGGCGGAGATCGTCGGCGTTCTCGACCATCACCGGCTGGGGAACGCCTCGACGGCGGCCCCAATCCCGTTCGTCGTCGAGCCGGTCGGCAGCACCAGCACCCTAGTCGCCGAGGCCTGCCGTCAGGCGAACGCCTTGCCGCCCACTGACATCGCCGGGCTGCTGCTGTCCGGCATCCTCTCCGATACACTCGTGTTTCGGTCGCCGACTGTCACCGACCGTGACCGGCGCGCCGCCGACTGGCTGGCGGGCCTGAGCGACATCGAGATTCCCGAATTCGGCCAGCACTTGATCCAAGCCTCACCCGGCCTCGTGGACCGCTCCGCCGACGAGATCGTGGACGGCGATCGGAAGAACTACGAGATGGCCGGCAAGATGGTCAGCGTCGCCCAGGTGGAGGTCACCGGCTTCGGGGAACTGCCCGAGCGCAAGCGGGATTTATTGGAAGCGCTGGACGCCCGCCGCGAGCGTGACAACCTGGCCCTGATCTGCCTGATGGTGACGGATGTGGTGACGATCCAGAGTCGCCTGCTCTGCCGGGGCGACTCGGCCATCCTCGGCGGCCTGCCGTTCGCGCGCGTAGACGGGAGCGAGTTCGAGTTGGGCAGCATCGTTTCGCGGAAGAAGCAGCTTGTCCCTGCCCTGCAAGGCGCCATCGAGGAGTTGGAATAAGGAATTGGAATGAAGATGCAGATTTTGATTACGGGCGGCTGCGGTTTCATCGGCAAAGCGGCCAGCCGGGCGCTGCGGGAGCGTGGGCACGACGTCCGCCTGCTGTCCAGCCGCTGGTCCGGCGTGCAGAACGGCGTCCCAGTCGTTCGGGGCGATGTCCGTGACCCGGCCAGCCTTGCGGCGGCAATGGAGGGCGTCGAGGGCGTCGTCCTCGCCCACCAGTTTCCGAACTTCCCTATCGAGAACCCGAAGGCGCACCAGACCTTCCGCGAAGTGGACGCCGAGGGCACGGCCAACGTCATCACCGCACTCAAGGCGCACGGGCAGCCTCGGCATCTGGTATACCTGAGCGGGGCCGCCGTCCGCGACGAGATGGCCGGGGCGCATCCGGGCATTGACGCCAAGCTCGACGCCGAGCGCCATGTACGGGAGAGCGGTATCCCCTGGACCATCCTGCGCGCCTCCATCGTCTACGGGCCGGGGGACCACTATCTCTCGCGTCTGGCCGACATGATCGCCTCGGGTCCGGTCGTACCGGTCTTCGGCGATGGGCGCGCACTGTCTGCGCCGATCCATATCGAGGACCTGGCGCAAGCCATCGCCGCCGCTATGGACGACCCACGCGCGCACGATGCGCTGCTGGATGCCTGCGGGCCAAACGCGCTGAGTACGAACGCGACGCTGGACCTGCTGATGCAGGTGCTTGGGCAGTACCGTCCGGTCCTGCACCTGCCGGTCGGGGTGATGAACGTCGTAGCCTCGGCTCTGGAGCGGCTGCCCGAACCGCCGCTGTCGCGCGGGCTGATCGCCTTCAGCCGCTTCGATAACACGTCGCAGGGCCTGAACGCCGACACAGCCCTCGGGCTGGAGTTTCGGTCGGTGGACGCAGGGGTCCGGCAGGTCTACGGGGGGACGGGCGGTTGAAACCGCCCGCATCCTGAGTGGCGCCTGCGTGGCGGAAGGACCTAAGGGGAATACATGAAAGCACTGATCAAACGTCACGCGGAGCCGGGGCTGTGGCTGGAAGATGTGCCCCCCCCGGTCATGGGCATGAACGACGTGCTCATCCGGGTCCTGCGGACAGGCATCTGCGGGACGGACCTGCACATCTACGATTGGGACGCCTGGGCACGGAAGACTGTGCCGGTGCCACTGGTCATCGGCCTTGAGTTCGCCGGCGAGATCGTCTCCATTGGCGCGAACGTCTCGGACTTCTTCGCGGGCGAGATCGTCAGCGGTGAGGGCCATGTCGTCTGCGGACGCTGCCGGAACTGCCTGGCGGGGCGGCGGCATTTATGTAAGGATACGCAGGGCGTCGGCGTCAACCGGGCCGGCGCGTTCGCCGAGTTCATCGCGCTGCCGATGACGAACGTCTGGCATCACCAGCCTAATGTGGATTTGGATGTGGCCGCGATTTTCGACCCATTCGGAAATGCCGTCCACACGGCCCTCTCGTTCCCCGTTTTGGGCGAGGATGTGCTGATTACCGGCGCGGGTCCGATCGGCATCATGGCCGCCGCCGTCGCGCGCCACGCCGGGGCGCGGTTCGTGGTCGTTACAGATGTCAACGAGTACCGCCTGGACCTCGCCCGCCGCATGGGGGCAACGGTGGCTCTGAATGTCCGCGAGGGCAGTCTGGCCGACGTGCAGCGGCAGCTCGGGATGCAGGAGGGGTTCGACGTGGGCCTAGAGATGTCCGGCAGCCCCGCCGCCCTACATGATATGATTGACGGCTTGTGCCACGGCGGCAAGATCGCCATGCTGGGCATCCCCTCGGGGCCGATCGAGGTGGATTGGAACAAGGTCGTCTTCAATATGCTGACGATCAAGGGCATCTACGGACGCGAGATGTACGAGACATGGTACAAGATGAGCGTGATGCTGCAAAGCGGCCTGGACATCAAGCCGGTCATCACGCATCGGTTCCCGGTGGCTGAGTGGGAGCGCGGGTTCGAGGTGATGGGGACGGGTCGGTCGGGCAAGGTGATTTTGGAGTGGGCGTAACGGGTGTCGGGGCGGGTGGTAACGGGTGTCGGG
>JANLUQ010000666.1:0-2362 GCA_031363565.1 Armatimonadota bacterium
CTGCCGTTCTTCTTCTTGGCCCCGTCGTAGCCGGCCCGGCTCCCGCTCTCGGGCGTGGACTGCATCGTGCGCCCATCGAAGATGGCGGCCGTCGGTTGGGCCTTGCGCCCGCCCGCCACACGCAGGAGTTCGCGCAGATCATGGACGATGGCCTCGAAACAGCCCGCCTCGAAACAGCCCGCCGCGATCCAGCGGTGGGTCTGCTCGTAGACGACGCGCCACGGAGGCAGGTCGTTTGCGATGAGCCGCCAGGGGGCGCCCGCGCGGGCCATCCAGCGCAGGCCGTTGAAGGTCTCGCGCATTGAGTGCTCGCGCAGGGGATAGTCTCGTTGCGGCGCGTTCTCCCTCATCAGGGTCAGGTAGGGGCGACGAAGGCCCATTCATCATCGGTCACGTCACTGGGATAGGGCTTGCGGGTAGACATACAAACAAAACATCCGCAGACCGACCAAAGTGCCTAACACGCTCTAGAACGTGATGACGATCTTCCCGATCTGCTCGTTGCTCTCCAGGAATCGGTACGCCTCGATTGATTGATCGAACGCAAAGGTGCGCGCGATCTCCGGCTTGAAGGTTCCGTCCGCCAGATGGTCGTAGATGTACTTCTTCATGACGTCCCATGCCTCAGAACCACGCAGCTCATTGAAGGTATAACCGAACATGCCGATGCTTCGTCCGAACGCGGTCATCGGGAACGGCGTCGGCTTGCCGGAGAGCATCCCATACAGGAAGATGGTGCCGCCGATGGCAGTCGCCTGCGCGAGCGTGTTGATGTAGTCGCCGCCGACCGGGTCGAAGACGAGGCGCGCGCCTTTGCCGCCGGTGATCTGCGCGACGCGGGCTGCCAGATCCTCCTCCTCCGTGACGATGACATGGTCCGCCCCGAGCTGGAGGAGCTGGTCCTTTTTGGCTGAGGTGCGGGTCGTCGCGATCGAGACAGCCCCCTGCGCCTTGACGATCTGGATGGCGGCGAGACCGACCGAGGAACTGGCGGCGGTGATGATCACAAAGTCGCCGGCGGCCACCTTGCCGAACGCGACGAGCGCGCCGTAGGCAGTGCAGTATTGCATCCAGACGGCCGCGCCCTCTGCAGGAGAGAAAGAATCGGGGGCGGCGGCCAGGGCGCTCACGGGGACAATGGCCTGTTCAGCCAGGACCGGATATTGGTTCATCGAAAAGCCGGGGATCGTCCCGAAGCGCTTCCCTATGAGTGCCTGGTCGCCGCCCGGACCAACGGCGGTGACCTCACCGACCGCCTCATACCCGAGACCGGATGGGAGCTTGGGCTGCTCCATGTAAGCGCCGTGGTAGTACATGCTCTCGGCGCGGTTGAGCCCTACAGCCTGCACTCTCAGCAAGACCTCCTCCGGGCCGGGCTGCCGCTCGGGGATGTCTTCGAAGTGCAGCACTTCGGGGCCGCCGACCTGGTTGAAACGGATTGCTTTGGACATGGGTTTGAAAACTCCTTGAAGGGACGGTTGATGCGCCGCGCCCTGGTGATGCGCCGCGCGAATGTCTCCCGTTCAACCGCTCTCGGGCAGAAACGGTTCCGGGTTCTTGTAGACGGTTCCGGGTTCTTGTAGACGAGGCGTTGCGTAGCGGCTTAATTCCGGCCGCCGCGCCCTTTCATGGCCTCGTCATCCTGCCTTACCACATGCGGCTGGCGATGCTCTTCTCCTCGGCCCCGACCGCGTCCGCGTAGATCGCCGTCGTGGAGAGCTGGGCGTGCCCCAGCCACTTCTGCACCATATTCAGCGGGATGCCCGTCGTGACGGCGGCAACCCCGAACCCGTGCCGCAATCCCTTTGGTGAGACCTGTGACCCTTCCCCGAGGTCCGCCGCCGTCATCACCCCCTTGACCTTCCGCCAGACCGTCGTGCGCTCCAACGTCCAGATCCTCACCTTGCGCCCGCGCCCGCGCCTGGCTTCCGTCCCCCGGATGTTGTACACCAGGTCCAGCGCGTCGAGCAGGGTGGGGGGCACGGGGACTGAGCGGTAGACGCCGCCCCGGCGCTTCTTGAGGCTCGGTGCCGTTGGCGAAGTCCACGCGGTCGTAGGTGAGGGCCAGGGCCTCGCTGATGCGGCAGCCGGAGAAGTGGAGGAGGTGGCAGAAGGTACGGACCTCACGGGGAGCGCGGTCGGCGGCCTTGAGAAAAGCCTTGCGTTCGTCGTGGGTCAGGTACTTGCGCCTGCCCGCCCGGTCAAACAGCTCTCCGGTCATGGGTTTGCCCTCCTTTCTGCGCTCGTGCAACGGCTGCCGCGAGTATCGTTGCAGATTTCGGACTGGGAGGTCCGTTTTCCTGCTTTTCCGGGGATCAAGTGGGGCATTCCTGCAACGGTTCGGAGGAATTCTGTTGCGTGC
>JANLUQ010000718.1:0-4831 GCA_031363565.1 Armatimonadota bacterium
GGTCCTGGTTGAAATGGCTGTATCCGGGGATGCGGGTCAAGCGCTGGATGATGCTGACACTTGTCGGCATCACCCTGGTCGTGGCCGGTATCATCATCGCCGTCAATGTCACCTGGGGCAGCTACCTTCAGATACTCGACAACCTGCTCTTCTGGATCTTTGACCAGACGAATGGCCGGCTGGACACGAGTAACACAGGTGTCTATTTGCCGCTGGGACTCGTCTTGGTCTCGCTCGGCCTGCTGCTGATCTTCGTTTCCTACTTCCAGTTCAACCGCTCCGTCCTGGCGGCCGTCGCGCCCGAGGCCCGCGAGGACCTTGCCGACCGCATCTTCCAGCGGCGTTCGCTCGCTCAGGGCCAGCGCATCGTTGTCCTGGGCGGCGGGACCGGGCTGTCCACCATGCTGCGCGGCCTGAAAGAGCGCACCTCCAACATAGTCGCCATCGTCACCGTCACCGACAACGGCGGGTCGTCAGGCCGGCTTTCCCAGCAGATGGGTGTCCTGCCGCCGGGCGACTTGCGGAACTGCCTGGTCGCCCTGGCCGACGCCGAGCCGACCCTGGCCTCTCTGTTCCAGTTCCGGTTCGACGAAGACCATGAAGGTCTAGCCGGTCACTCGTTCGGCAACCTGTTCATCGCGGCCATGACAGAGATCTACAAGGGTAACTATGAACAGGCCATCGCGGCCACCTCCAAGGTCCTCGCCATTCGGGGCAAGGTCTACCCCTCTACCGTCCAGAACGTGACATTGCTTGGGGAAATGGAGGACGGAAGCATCATCGAGGGTGAGACGCAGATCGCCCACCACACCCTGCCCATCCGGAGGATGTACCTGCGCCCCGAGAATGCCCAGCCTTTGCCGGAAGCTTTGGAAGCGATCCGTCTGGCCGATGCCATCATCATGGGGCCGGGCAGCGTCTTCACCAGCGTCGTTCCAAACCTACTGGTGGATGGCATCGCCGAGGCTATCCATCGCAGCAAGGCCGTCAAGATCTATGTCTGCAACGTGATGACCCAGCCGGGCGAGACCGACAACTATACCGCCTCCGACCATGTGCGCGCCTTGATGCTGCACGCGCCGGGCAAGCGTCTTCTGGACTATGTCCTGATCAATAAAGAGCCGCCCGGCCACGAGGTCCTGGAGCGCTACGAGAAGTACGGACAGCGGTTCGTCACCCCCGACGCCGATGCCATCCGCGCCCTGGGGCTGACGCCGATCGCCGTAAACCTCATCTCTCAGACCGACATCGTTCGCCACGATCCTGCCCATCTCGCCGAGGCGATCTACCGGATCATCTTGTGACTTGCCCCCGCTTGCGGGAGCGGGGTCGGGCGGGGTATCCCCTATGCCAACGCTTCCAGCCGCGCCTGCGTCCCCGCTGCTACAGCCTCGAACCATGCCCCCGTCTGGTCTACGAGCGGCAGCCACCACGCCGTCGGGCGGAACTGTGTGTGTTCCAGGCCCTCGATTGTCAAATAGGCGTCGCGCACCAGGTCCAGCCGCGCCATCTGGGCTTCCCAGACGATCTCGGTGATGCGCGCCCGCGCTCCGGTCGCCTCCGGTCCGCGCTCCAGCAGGCGGCGCTGGCGGCGAAACTCGGTCAGCAGGAAGCGCGTGGCGGCGATGCGCTCGCGGGCGACATCAATCGGGCCGTCGAAGGCGTTAGCGCGGGCCGCGATCTGCCGATCCGCCTCCTTCTGCCATGACGCGGACTCTTTAGCGTCCGAACTCGCCGCCGCCTTCTGCAAGAGCGGTTGGACGTTGTGCCGCCAGTCCTCGCCCTTGCGCCGCTCGAGTTCCAGCCGCTCGCGCTGCCATACGGCGATCTCTCGCTTATGCTCCTCGACCCGCCCGCGCAGCGTCTCGCTGTGCGCGGCGACCTCTTTCAGCACCTTCAAAGCCGCATCATATTCATCCCGGCGCTCGCACCAGCAAAGATCGGCCTTGCCCTCCAAAAAGGTCAGCAGGTAGCGCGGGCTGGATAGGGTGCGCGATTCGCGCAAGAGCTGCTGACTGGACTCAATGACCCCGTGCCAGCGCCCAGCGAAGTCGCGGGCCGAGATCGTTTCAGCTCCGAACGTCGCCGCCAGGTGCGGCGGCAGGCGTAGGGCGGCCTCAGCGGGGGCGGACGCCAAGGCGTCCCAGGTCGGGTAGGTTAGCCGGACAATCGGATAAAGCGTCTGCGTCAGCCCATGCTTTGCCAGGTGGGCGTTCATCGCCTGCGTTGCACTCGTATAGCCCGATGCCGTTTCGTGGAAGACGACTAGATGCTCCTCGGCGATCATGTTCGCCAGCGTCACCGCCTTGCCGACGAGGGCCACACCAGGGCCGAAATGTGCCTCAGTCACGGCGGCTAGCTGTTCCAATGTCGTGATTCGCTCGCGCAGCGGCACGAAGATCTCCTGTGGGGCCGTCTCGATGACCAGCGCGGCAGGCGTCGTGCGGATCGTGCCGCGCCCGACTCCGGGAATGACCAGGTCGAAGGGAATCGCCCCCGCCCCAAAGGCGTCCAGCGTGTACATGCCCAGGCCCGCCACGGACCTGTCATAGGCCTCGCGCGCGACTGGGCGCGTCTTCGGGTTGAGGAACAGGCCGGGAAGGCGGAAACGTGGTAAAGTACAGGTCCGGCGGTTGAACTGGAAGAGGGAAACGGAGGAGGTCGTCTGGAGATCACGGGCCGGCCCGCCCAGGAGAAGTGCGTAAAAGCGAGGCAGCAAGGTCTGGTACAGGTCGGACAGCCGACACGAGTCGCTGCAGGTCTCCAGAAACCCCAGCACCCAGCCGCGCACCCGCGCCGCGACCCCTTCGGCATGGGCGCGCGTCTTCTCGTCCGCCAGACAGGCGACGCTCTCGGCGAAGCCCCAGTCGAGCTGTTCCAGCAGGGCGTCCTGGATGTCCCGAATGGGGATGTCATGGGCGATGACACTGTGCGATTCGGTGTGGACGATGCCGCGCCATCCCCAGGCGGTCGTCTTGTCGGCATAGAGCTGACACTTGCCACCCGGATATGTCTTGCCGAGCCAGTCGAAGGGGACGCCATGTGACAGAAACATCGCGCGCGTTGGGACGCTCTCGCTGCCCAGCAGGGATGACATCTCCCCCGCCGCGCTCCACAAGTCGCGCGTCTTACCGTCATCGTGCGGCAGGGCGACATAGGGCTTGTCGTCCCCGACATGGGCAGACGTCTTGGCGAAGTAGTCGGTGTCATGGACACCCGCAATCAGCGTTGCGCCGGGCAGGTGGGCGTCCAGCAGGCGCCGCCAGACCGCCTTGGTCGGCTCGTCCCAGAAGACGGTTTGGCCCAGAGCCAGAAACGGCACATCCGGGTAGCGCTCACGGATTGTTTGCAGTGCGCTCAGGACGGACGGGGCAGCAGCGGTCAGGGAAGGCATGAATGAACTCCAGCGAGAAAAGCAGTCTGTAGAAGTATACCCAATATCCAGGCTTCGGGGGTCCAACAGTGAAATACCGCGCGCAGGTGGCTGGTTCCCGGCCTTGCGGACAGGGCATCAAGTGAGGTATCCTAACACGCGGAAGCAGTACACTCCAAGGAAGTTTGCACACTTATGGTTGATATCCTGCCGTTTTGCGGCGTCCGTTACGATCCCACCACCGCCGCAGGGCAACTCTCAGATCTAGCTGCGCCACCCTATGACGTCATTTCACCCACCGAGCAGGCCGCGCTCTACGAGAAGCATCCCGTCAACGTCGTGCGGCTCATTTTGGGGCGTGAGAACGACAAGTACGCTCAGGCCGCCCGGCTGTTCCGGGAGTGGCTGAGTTCCGGCGTGCTGAAGGCCGATGTTGAGCCTGCCCTCTACGTCTATCATCAGACATTCAACGACCCTGCGACAAACGAGCCTGCCCCGGAGCGGATGGGTCTGGTCTGCCTCCTGAAGCTGGAAGACTACAGCACGGGCCGCGTCCTGCCGCACGAAAAGACGATGACCGGACCGAAAGCTGATCGCCTGGAACTGCTCCGCGCGACCGAGGCGCAGTTCGAGTCCATCTATGGCCTGTATTCAGACCCCGACCGGGCCATCGAGTCCTTCCTCAACGAGTATGACGACCGCGAGACCGTTATCGAGCGCGTGGACGGTCTGATCGGCTCCTCCCACCGCATCGAGAGGATTACTGACACAAGTGCCCATGCTGTCCTGCGCGACCTGCTGGCAGACACCTCGGTCTTCATCGCCGATGGCCACCACCGTTACGAGACCGCACTGACTTACCGCCGCGAGGTCCGCGCCGCTCGTCCCGATCTGTCCGAGGACACGCCGATCTCCGCCGACTATATTCTGATCACTCTGACGGCGTTCGAGGATGAGGGCCTGCTGGTCTTGCCGACACACCGGCTCGTCCGCAACGTGCCGCCTGAGAAGATCGCCGCCCTGCCGGACGCTTTGGCCGCCTACTTCACACTCTTGGACAGTTCGCCGGACACGGTGGAAGCCGAGATCGCCGCTCAGGCAGAGGCCGGCAAAGTGGCTTTCGGCCTCGTGCTGCCGCCGAATCAAGTGCGCCTTGCCGTTCTGAATGGGTCGGCGGAAGAGGCCGCCGGTCCCAGTGCGCCGGCCGCCGCGCGTCTGCCGGTCACGCTCTTGGGAAGCCTCATCCTGGAACCCTGCCTGGGCATTGACTCCGCCGCCGTGGCTGCCGGAGGCCAAGTCGCTTACACGCGCGAACTGACCGAAGCCGTCGCTGCCGTCGAGAGCGGTGAGGCGCAGGCCGCCTTCCTGCTAGGCCGGCCCACCGTCCAGGAGATCAAAGAGGTATCGCTGGCGGGTGACGTCATGCCGCAGAAGTCTACGTTCTTCTTTCCGAAACTC
>JANLUQ010000052.1:0-11452 GCA_031363565.1 Armatimonadota bacterium
GGCGTCCGCGACGGCCTCGCTCGGCATGATCCTCTCCCCGCGACAAGTCGCGACCCTCCCCTCGGAGGGAAGGGGGTGTGAACGGGGGTTTAAATAGCTCTTCTGAGTGCCTGCCGTGACCGGAAGGCTGTCAAGAAAAAGTCGAACCCTTCACCACACCCCCTTCCCTCCGAGGGGAGGGGCGCGACTTGTCGCGGGGAGAGGATCATGCCGAGCGAGGCCGTCGCGGACGCCTCCGGCGCGGCGCAAACAGGCGCTGGGCGCGGCACCCTCGCATACGAACACCTGGCAACAGTGCTGGAAAATGCCTCGAAAGGGGGCGCGCATGGGCGCGTCCCCTTTTTTTGTGTTGCGTTTTGCCGACAACTAAGGCAGGCGGTATGGCCCGCATCCAAGTATAACTCGTCGTGTAATTCGTCTCAGAATAAGACCCATACTCAAACAAAGACCCGCCTCCACGCTTGGCCCGCGCCGAGCCGCACCGGCGGCCTGATAAGGACACCATGAACCTACCTTCTAATCCGCGCGCTTCCCGCCACCCATACGTCTCGCACGTCTGGGTCGAAGCGCTGCTTTTGTTTCTCCTGACGCTCGGTTTGACCCTGGGCCTGACGCCCCGCCCGGTGGGCGCGGCGACGGCTCCCACACTGGGCATGGCGCCGCTCTACACCTTCGGTCCGACCGACTCCCAAAACAACAGCCGAGACGGGGCCAGTCCCGCCGCCGCGCTGACGGCGGCCCCCGACGGCTTCCTGTACGGCGTCACGACCACCGGCGGCGACAGCGCCTCGGGCACCGTCTTCAAGGTCCGGCCCGACGGCACCGGCTTCACCACCCTGCACTCCTTCAGCCCTGCCACCGATGGGGTGGCCCCCGAAGGAGCACTTCTCCTCTCCGGCAGCGCCCTCTACGGCACGACGAACAGCGGCGGAACGGGCGGCGGCGGCACCGTCTGGACACTCCAAACGGACGGCAGCAGCTTTGCCATCCTGTATGCCTTCAATATGGGCAGCGGCGGCTCACTTGCGGGGCTGACCGATGGCGGTGACGGCTTCTTCTACGGCACGACGAGCAGCAGCACTGGGCTGGGGTCGGTCTTCAAGATCGCCCCGGACGGATCGGAGTTCAGTAGCCTGCACCTCTTTTATGGCGGCGATACCCCCTACGCGCCGGTCCTAGCCGACGCACACGGCATCCTGTACGGGACGACCGAAGTGGGCGGCGACAACGGCGTTGGAAGCGTCTTCCTCATCCACACCGATGGGAGCGGGTATGCCGTCCTCTACAGCTTCACGGGTCTTGCAGACGGCGGCTACCCGCATGCGGGGCTTGCAGACGGCGGCGACGGCTTCCTGTATGGGACGACGAGCGACAGCCGGCTCACCAGCAACGGCAGCGTCTTCAAGGTCAAGAAGGACGGCACCAGCTTCGCTACAGTCCACACCTTCGGCATGGACCAGGATGGCAGCGAGCCGGAAGCGCCGGTCACGTTCGGAATGGATGGGATGCTTTACGGAACCACGTTCGCGGGTGGCACAAGCGACGCGGGCACGGCCTTCGCCCTTAATACCGATGGGTCGGGCTTCACGACACTCGCATCGCTTTCGGAGACCGGCGATGAAGGAGGCGGCCCAAGCGCCGGCCTGACGCTAACGGCGAACGGTCAATGGGTAGGAACGGCGTATCAGGGCGGACCGAATGGGACCGGCGCCCTCTTCGTCCTCACCCCCCCCGCTCCCCCAGTCACGCCCCCAGTCACGCCCCCAGTCACGCCGCCAGTGACGCCGCCAGTGACGCCTCCAGTGACGCCTCCAGTCACGCCTCCGGTGACGCCTCCGGTGACGCCCCCGGTGACGCCTCCGGTGACGCCGCCAGTCACGCCGCCAGTCACGCCTCCGGTTACGCCCCCGGTGACGCCTCCGGTCACGCCTCCAGTCACGCCTCCAGTCACGCTGCCGACACATATCCTCTGGCGCAATGCGGATGGCTCCTTCGCGCTGTGGAATCTGTCCGACCCGGACCCGGCCGCCACCGCCCATTCCTACGCCTCCATCGCTGGCTGGACCCCCCGGTCGGTCGCGGAGGGACCCAACGGCTCTGTGTTCCTGCTGTGGAACCACGCCGACGGCAAGATGTCGGTTTGGACGATTGACTCCGCCGGAGGCCACACGGCCTCCCCTGACTACGGCCCCTTCCCCGGATGGATGGCAAGGAGCCTTGCCGCCGGCCCCGACGGCAACATCCGCGTCCTGTGGACGGCGGTGGGCGGCTATGCCTCGCTGTGGAACCTGGGCGACGCGGACCCGCTGGCCTCCTGCCACCTCTACGGCTCGCTCGACCCATGGAGCGCTTCCGCCCTGGCCGTCGGCCCGGATAACAAGGCGCGCATCCTGTGGAACCGCACCGATGGCATGATGTCGGTCTGGGTCGTCAATGCCGATGGCACCCATCCCACCGTGCCCGGCTACAGCCCGGATGCGGGCGTGGCCTGCACCGGCATCGCGGTCGGGCCGGACGGTCTGACGCGCGCCCTCTGCGCGAGCGCGGACGGCACGGTGTCGGCCTGGACGATCAACGCTGACGACTCCATCAGCTCCACGCCTGACTACGGCCTCCTCGCCACATGCAGCGCCGTGGCTCTGGCAAACTGAGGGGCCTTCGCCCGACACCCGAAAGCGGCCCGCCCCATCCTTGGGGCGGGCCGTTTTCCTTTCCTGCCCCGCCGCCCGTCTTCGGCAGACTTTGACAAGACGCGCGCCCCGTGCTATAGTGTAGCGCAGGGCCTCTGCGGCGTCCGCCTTCTTCCTTCCGCCGCGATCCCTCCCTCCGCTTGGCTGAAACAGCCCTGCCCCTACTGCTGACACGCGCCCGAAGCGCGTAAGGAGCCTCAAATGTCCACTCGCACCCGTGCCCTCGCTGCCGTCCTCGTTCTGACGGCCGGGGCGGCGACAGCCGCCCTTGCACTGGCCTCCGCCCGCCTCACCGTCGGCGGGCAGACGGTCTCCACGGACATCCGCATCCTCGGCGGACGCCCCTATGTTCCCCTGGCCGACATGGCGCGGGCCATGAACGGGACCGCCGTCCGGCACGCCGGCGGCAGCTACGAGATCAAACGGGACGGCGTGGACACCACGACGCCCAGCGCCGATGTCGTCACGCCCGCCCCGGCCGGCGGCGCCGATGAGGTCCACGGGACACGCGGCAAGGTCGGCCAGATGCTCTTCACCGGCAAGTGGCGCTTCGAGGTGCTGGGCGTGGACCGGGCCGCCGCCTACGACAGCAAGTTCCTGCCCGACGCGCGTAACTTCACCCCGGCAGGCGACACGGAGGATTTGGTCATCGTTCGGTGCCGCCTCAAGAATGGCCAGAAGACCGCCCAGAAGGCGATGCTGAGTCCGATCCATCCACACAACATCGCCCTGACCGATAACGAAGGCCAGTCCTATGCCCCGACGGACTTCGACAAGCGCGGCGGTTCCACGGACGAAGGGCCGAACCTGCTCCCCGGCGCGCAGACCGACTTCGCTGTCCTGTTCAGCGTGCCAAAAGGGGCTGCCCTGAAGGACCTGGTCTTCTCCCTGCAGAATGCCTATGAGGACACCCCCGACGGCGGGACGGACGTCCGCATCGCGCTGGCACAGTAATGCCGGGACGAGGAAGGGCCGCCGGCATCACTGCCGGCGGCCCTTTTTTCGCCGACCCTCTTCCCCGCGACCGCACCCGGCCCAAGGGAGGGGGACGCCTTATGGCGTGAACTGCTCGGCGGCTGTCGGGTAGGGAGGCAGCGGGTATGGCCCCACCTTGGCCGCTGTGTAGCTGCCGGCCCAGAAGTCGGGCGGACCATCGTTGGCCGGGACGGCGTTGGTGACGGCCTTGACGCCGTGCTTGATATAGGCGACCAGGGACCACCGGTCATCGTCGGATAGGTGGCGGATCGAGGGCCAGGGCATCGGCGGGGCGAGGTAGTGTGGCTGGGCCGGGAAGTTCCCCTGTCCCGGCACATTAGACGTGATGACCGCTTCGGGCGTTTCCGGGGTAAGCCCCCAGCTGAGCGCGTTGAAGACCTGCCGGTCCGTGGCACCGCCCAGGCCAGTCACCGCATCCGGGGTCAGGTTGGCGGCGTGGACGAGGAAGGGGCCGATCTGGAAGACGCCGTTGTGGCCACCGGTGACGTAGCCAGCCATCCAGGTAGGCGAGGCGGGGTCGTTAACGCCCTGGGAGTGGCAGTCGGCGCAGCCCATCGTCGTGAACAGGGCGCGCCCGTGCGCCACCTGACCGGCTGTGGCCTTGGCCGTGGGCAGCCCAGGGCCAGGGCCGGGACTGGAGTCGCCGGCGCCGCCGCCGCCGCAGCCGGCCAGGGCGAGCACCCCAAGCAGGACGGTCGTGCCGGCGAGGGGGACGAGTGTGCGAGAAACATGCATGGCAATAGCCTTTCGGAAAGCAAATTGCGGCAGGGGCGAGTTATCCGAAGACGTGCGACCGGGGAACAGGCGAGCACCGCAATTATACCTAGTGCATAAATCATGCCAAACAAGCAGGTTTGCAGGGGCGGGGCCAAAAGGCCAAAAGGCCCCGCCTTCCGGGAAAGCGGGGCGGCGTCATCGGGTGGCGTCCGCCGCGCGAGCAGGGCCGGTGCGCCCGCTTGGGTAGGATTCGCCGCCCTGCCTTGACATTTCCACGGAAACCCCCTAAAATAAAGGTAATGAGGGCAAAGTCACGAACGCCGTCTAAGACCGGCGCGAGGCTTCTCGGGAAAGGGCGGGGGGAATGTCGGCACTGCTCATCTTGGGGCTGACCCTGGCCTGTCAGGTCACCGCTGTGGTCCTCGCCGTCGGTCTGTACCGCCGCTACGGGCACCGGAAGTCGTGGCTGCTGCTGGCCGCCGCCCTGACCCTGGTCGCCTCCCAAAGCGCGCTCGCCATCCGCCATGACTTTGGGCATGGCCTCAGCCGGGGCCTGGGGCTGGCCCACGCCTCCCTCCTGGCCCGCCCTGACTCGCATGCCCTGACCGCCCTGCTGCTGTCTGTCCTCCTGGTCTGGGGCCTGGGCATGGTCGGGCGAATCGTCGGCGAGAGCGCCCGCTCCGAGAAGGAGCTGACCGATGAGAAACGCCACCTCGCCATGCTCGTGGACCGGCGCGTCGCCGACCTCGAAGCCGAGGTGACCGAGCGGACGCGTGCTGAAGAAGCCTTGCGCGAGGATGCCAACCGCTTCGGCGCCATCATCTCCACCCAGCGCGACATTGCCACAGCCGCCCTGGACATGACCGCCGTGCTGAACTTGATCGTCGCCCGGACCATGGACCTGTCCCATGCCTCGGGGGCCGTCATCGAGCTGGCTGAGGCGCAGGAGATGGTCTACCGGGCTGCCTCGGGCCGCGCCGCCCCCTATGTCGGCCTGCGGACGCCAATGGCCCATTCCCTCTCGGGCGAGTGCGTTCGGACGGGGCAGCTTTTGAAGTGCGATGATGCCGAGCGGGACCCGCGCGTGGACCTTGCCGAGTGCCGCCGGGTCGGGGCGCGCTCGATGATCGTCGTGCCGCTCTTCTATGCCCGCAAGGTGGTCGGCGTCCTCCAAGTCCTCTCCCCTGAACTCTATGCCTTCGGCCCCGTAGACATGCATACCTTGGAGCTGATGGCCGGGCTGATCGGTGCGGCCATGAGCCACACGGCTGAGTTCGAGGCCCGCCAGGCCGCCCTGAACCGGCTGCAGTCCGCCCTGGGCGAATTGCAGGAGGCCAAGGAGACGGCCGAAGCGGCGACGCGGGCTAAGTCCGAGTTCCTGGCGAATATGAGTCATGAGATCCGAACGCCCATGAACGGCATCATCGGCATGACCGAGCTTGCCCTGGACACGGACATTGACCCGGAGCAGCATGAGTATTTGACCCTGGTAAAGTCCTCGGCGGACTCTCTGCTGACCCTCATCAACGACATCCTAGACTTCTCCAAGATCGAGGCCGGCAAGCTGGACCTGGAGCCGGTCCCCTTCGATATCCGCGACAGCTTGGGCGAGACGGTCAAAACCCTGGCCCTGCGCGCCCATGCCAAGGGTTTGGAGCTGTTCGCCGACATCCACCGGGACGTGCCGCCGGTCCTGATCGGCGATGCGGGCCGCCTGCGCCAGATCTTAGTGAACCTGACCGGCAACGCCATCAAGTTCACCGAGACCGGCGAAGTCGTGGTGGCTGTCGAGGTGGAGAGCGGGACCGAAGAGTCGGTCTTCCTCCACTTCTCCGTGCGCGATACGGGCATCGGCATCCCCGCTGACCGGCAGCAAAAGATCTTTGAGGCGTTTTCCCAGGCGGACAGCTCGACCACGCGTAAGTACGGTGGGACGGGCCTGGGCCTGTCCATCTCGACACGCCTGGTCGCCCTGATGGGCGGGCGCATCTGGATCGAAAGTGAGGAAGGCACGGGCAGCGTCTTCCACTTCACCGCCCGCATGGGCATCGGGGCGCCGCTTCTGCCGGACCGTGCCCCTGACATCGACCTGGCCGGGCTGCCCGTGCTTGTCGTGGACGATAACGCCACCAACCGGCGCATTCTCCAGGAAGTCCTGACCCAGTGGGGCATGGTGCCGACCCTGACGGATAGTGGCTCGGAGGCTTTGACGGCCATGACGCGGGCCTCGGAGAGCGGAACCCCGTTCGCCCTGGTCCTGCTGGACTCCATGATGCCCGAGATGGACGGCTGGATGCTGGCCGAGCATATTCAGGGCCGCCCGGACCTCGCCCGGACCGTCTTGATGATGCTGTCATCGGCGGGCCAGCCGGGCGACCCGGCCCATTGCCGCGAACTCGGCCTGGCGGCCTACCTGACCAAGCCCTTCAAGCAGTCCGAGCTGCTGGACCTGATTGTGACGACGCTGGACGGGCGGGGCGACGCCAAGGGCGTCTCGGCCTCCTCTCCCGCCGCGCAAGTTCGCCACCCCGCCCTCGCAGGGAAGGGGTTTGGAGGGGAGGGGGCAGGGGACGCACCCAGAACCCTCCTTTCGGAAACCCTTCCCTTCGAGGGAGGGGTGGCGCGCTTGCGCGGCGGGAGAGGATCTCCAAGCCTCCGCCTCCTGCTGGCCGAGGACAACGCCGTCAACCAGCGGCTGGCCGTGCGCGTCCTGGAGAAGCAGGGGCACTCGGTCGCCGTCGCCGGCAACGGCAAGCAGGCCATGGCCGCCTGGGAGCGGGCCGAAACCGCTGGGACGCCCTTCGACCTCATCCTCATGGACATTCAGATGCCCGAGATGGACGGTTTCGAGGCCACCCGTCTCCTGCGCGCGCGTGAGCAGGGGACGGGCAGCCATATCCCCGTCGTCGCGATGACCGCCCATGCCATGAAAGGCGACCGGGAGCGCTGCCTGGAAGCAGGCATGGACGACTACGTCTCCAAGCCACTCCAGGTAGAAAAGCTGCTGGCGGTGATCGGGCGGCTGGCCGGAACCCACCCCGGCGCAAGCGCCGACCCTCCCGAAACGGGTGGGTGGGGAGCTTCGGATGAGGAGCAGCGCGGAGGCTCGCCTGTGCCTGCTTCCCCTAAACCCCTTTCTCCCCCTGAACCCCTTTCTTCCCCGCTCCGCTTCGGGGAGGATGCCGAGGAACAAGGCGGGAGGGGTTTCCCCTTCGACGCCGCCGCCGCTTTGGACCGCGTGGATGACGACCGTGAACTCTTGATCGAGATCCTGGGCCTGTTCCGCGAACAAGCCGCGACCAGTTCGGGCCTGATCCGAGACGCCGTCGCCGGCCAGGATGGTCCCGCACTGGAGCGGGCTGCCCACTCACTCAAAGGCGCGGCCGCCAATATCAGCGCCGAGCCGGTGCGCGAGGCCAGTCTGCATCTGGAACAAGCCGGGCGCGAGGACGATTGGGAGGCGGCCCAAACGGCCTGGGCGGACCTCGAAGCCGCCCTGCCGCGCCTCGAAGCTGCCCTGGACGAGTTCGAGAATATGTAGGAGGAGTGGTAATACTATGAGAATACTGATCGCGGACGATGACGCCATCACGCGGCGGCTGCTGGAGACGATCCTGTCCAAGTGGGGCTACGAGGTCCAGATCGCATCGGATGGTGACGAGGCCTGGGCCACGCTGCAAGGGGAAGGAGCGCCCAAACTCGCCATCCTGGACTGGATGATGCCGGGACTCGACGGCGTCGAGATCTGCCGCCGCGCCCGGCAGCGCATGGACGCGCCCTACGTCTATATGCTGCTGCTGACGTCGAAGATCCGCAAGGAGGACATCATCGAGGGCATGGAAGCTGGGGCGGACGACTATTTGACCAAGCCCTTCAACCGGCACGAATTGGAGGTGCGCCTGCGGGCGGGCCTGCGGATCCTGGATTTGCAGGAAGCCCTCCTTGCCTCCGGGGACGAGCTTGCCCTGGGCCGGGCGCGCGAGAATGAAACGGCGGTCCGCATCCGCCAAACGCTGCTCCTGGCCGATCCGCCTGTCATGCAGCCGGGCCTGGAGATCGCCGCCGCCACCCTGCCCGGCACGGAGCAGGAGGGCGACTTCTACGACTTCTTCCCCCATGCCGCCCGTGCCGGGGTTGGGGCGATTTCCGGAGTGGGGGAGACATTGGACGTGGTCGTCGGCGAGGCCCTGGGGCGCGGCCTGTCCGCCGCCCTGATCGCCGCCGCCACCAAGAACCACTTTTTGCGCGTCCTGCACCGCGCCTCCCAGGGCGAACACGGCGTGCCGACCCCCGCCGAAGTCGTGACGCAGGTGCATGACGCCGTGGCCGGTCAGTTCCTGGGTCAGAAGAGCTTCGAGACCTTGTGCTATGCCCGGTTTGATGTCGGGGAAGGTCGCCTGGACTATGTGGACTGCGGGCACACGCCGACCGCCCACTACTCGGCCCGGGCGAAGACCTGCCGGATGCTGCGTGGGGACAACATGCCACTGGGCTTCGGCCAGCACGAGATCTACCGCCAGCTCGGCCTGCCCTTCGCACTGGGCGACCTGTTCCTGTTCTACTCCGAAGGAGTCACGACCGCCAAAGGCGAAGGCGGCGAAGAGTACGGCCCGGACCGCCTGCGCGAGTTTGTCGTCTCGAATGCCGACGCCGCCCCCACCGACTTGATCGCCCGCCTGCACGCGGACGTGGAAGCCTTCGCCCCCGGCCCACGCCCCGCACCGCTGACGTGTGTTGCGGTGAAGGTAACGTGATGCTCTTCTGATCCTCTCCTTGGCGCAAGCGCGGAGCAACTGCACCCGACCGCCCCTCCCCTCGGAGATCTGATCCTCTCCCCGTCGCTTCGCGCCGACCCTCCCCTCGGAGGGAAGGGTGTGTCATGGGGGGTATGACCCTCTTGTCCAAAGGCTCTCCGGTCACGATAGGTCCTCGGGAACAAGTCAAACCCCCTTTCACCCCCCCTTCCCTCCGAGGGGAGGGTCGCGACTTGTCGCGGGGAGAGGATCCGCGCTTGCGCCGAGGGGAGGGGCGCGACTTGTCGCGGGGAGAGGATCAGAAGAGCATCACCAAGAAGAGCACGCCACCATCCGCCGCTGCGTCTCCTCGGCAGCGTCCGGGGACATTTCCACATCCCCACTGCCGAACAGCCCCCCATCGCCGAACAGCGACGGCTGGGACCACTGTGCCTCGCGCTTGGTCTCGGCGCCCAAAGTCTAAGGACTCGCGCGCCGCGCTCATAGGCGCGGATACGGTAGGGGCTGTCCTGGCGGCCGCGCAGCAACGCGGCGATATTGAACAGCGTGGCGGCTATGCCTTGGCTGGTCACTCGTGTCATCAGCGGGGTTCCTGGATTGTCTCAAGGTCGGGGGGATGTTTATAGAACAGATGTTTTATTATATCTGTTCTATGAGATTTTAGTCTACTGAATAGAAAAGAATCTTCCGCGCACGCCGCTTGACGGAACCGAGAAAAGAGCGGTATAGTAACAAAACCACTTGTAAGCACCGGGCGCTGAAATGCCCGTCCCGCTGTCCGACCGGACAGCAAGGAGTTGCGATCTTATGGCAGCCCGATTTTGCCCCGAATGCGGCCAAGAAACCTCGTCCGCCGCCCGCTTCTGCCCTAACTGCGCCGCTCGTCTGGACGGGGCCGTGCCCACCGTGCCGCCGCGCGTCCCGCGCCCGCCCCTGACCTCCGCCGTGGGCATGGATGCCGCCGCTTCCAACTCGCGCAGGCTGCTGATTCCCGGCATGATCGCCGCCCTGGCGGTGCTGGTGATCGGCGTCGCCCTCCTCGCCGCCCGCCTGCACCAGCAGGCGAACATGCTGGCCAGCGCCGCCCCGCCGCCCGCTTCTGCCCCGGCCCTGACCAATAGCCCCACCGCCCCGCCCCTGGCTGCGCCAGCCCTGACGAATGCTCCCACCGCACCGCCGAGCGCATCTCCCGCGCTCACCAATGCGCCGGGGGCGACGCCGAGTGCCGCCCCCGGCCTGACTAACGCCCCGACCGCGCCCGGCCCGGCCCTGCCGCCGGAGGTGGCCGCATACCTAGCCTTCCTGCAAAAGATCGAGCAGCAGCGCGTCGCGATGAACAACGACACGGCCGGCGCATCGGCGATGCTGGCGGCCGCGCAGGGCATGGGTGGGATGGGCGGGGGAATGCCGGACATCTCCAATGACCCCGAAGGCACGGATGAGGCCAAGCAGCAGGCGGCGAAAGAGGATGCGGCGAAGCAGAATACGCAGAAGATCAACCAGGGCTACACCGAATACGCCCTGAAGTGGCAGGGCTTGGTCCGCGAATTCCGGGCCACGCTCCCGCCCCCCGCCTGTGTGCCCCTCGCCGGGCGCTACATGACGTTCCTGGGCGATTACACGACGATCATCTCGAAGATGCAGGTCGCTCTACTCAACCATGACTCGAGCGGCCTGCCGGACCTGAGCGCCGTCGCGCAGGTGCAGGGGCAGGTCAACACGGACGGCGGGGCGGCGGACGCCGAGCTAGGGAGCCTGTGCGGGCGCTACGGCGTCCCGAAGCCGTTCATCATCTCCCCCGAGGGCGGGGCGCCCTCTCTGCTGGGGCACTGATGCGCTGATCCTCTCCCCGCGACAAGTCGCGCCCCTCCCTTCGGAGATCTGATCCTCTCCCCGGCGCAAGCGCCGACCCTCCCTTCGGAGGGATCTGATCCTCTCCCCGGCTCAAGCGCCGACCCTCCCCTCGGAGGGAAGGGGGGTGAAAGGGGGTTTATCTTGTTCCGTCGGGAGCCTTCCTGTCACGGCAGGCCCCCAAAAACCCCAATTCACCCCTTTCCCCACCCCCTTCCCACCGAGGGGAGGGTCGCGACTTGTCGCGGGGAGAGGATCAGATCTCTCCGAGGGTCGGCGCGAAGCGACGGGGAGAGGATCAGGAGGCAACGCTTATGGATGAGAGAGTGGCAGAGGAGAAGCTTGACCGGCAGTTCATCGTCACAGCAGGGCACAGCGTCTTGAAACAGTCGCTGGCGATCCGCCTGCGCTGCCGGATGACGCCCAGCGAACGCTCCCTCTGGC
>JANLUQ010000075.1:0-3949 GCA_031363565.1 Armatimonadota bacterium
GCCGCTCCCCGTCCACATCAACCTCTGGCTGATGCGCGGCAGAGCGCCCCAGGATGGCAAAGAAGTCGAGGTCATTGTCAATCGGTTCTCTTTCACTCCGGTGATGCCTCCATAAAGCGCCGGAGCAGGAATCCAGGCACATGCTCTTGAACTATCACGATGGGCCGCAGGGAAGGTCACATTTGTTTAGGGCTTGTCTTCTACCATGATAACTACGCTCAAGGCCAAATGGCACGTCGCCCTGTTCGCCACATTCTTGTATATCACCGCTCCTCTGGTAGAGGCGGTCTATTACACCATTCAGCAGGGACGAGGAACTTACCCAGCTAACGCGGATAGTATTGCTATCCCCATTTTCCAGTTCGCATTCGGCTTGCTCCTTTTGTCGCCTTTGTATGTCGTGGTCCTCTGGCTGGCGGTACGCTCTTACCGGGGTGGGCGCCCATTACTGGCCTTCGATATGACAAGGCCGATGCAGAGTGTCTTTTGGACCCTGCTGCTGGGTGGGTTGGCCCTCTACGAATTGGGCTACGCAGCATACTCGGCAGACCGGCTCTTGCCCTCGGACGTTGCTGCGTCGCTTTTGTGGGCTTACCTGTTGTTGTGCCTCCGCAGTTCGCTCGCAGGCGGCAGACAGCAGACCGAGCGCCAGCCGGCCTTGTGACCACTTGCCATGACCAATCCCGCCGATATCTTGCGCGTTTTCGCCGACCCGAAGAAGGTCAAACTCCTGGGCCAGCTCTGCGGCGACCCGCTGCCCCTGCACACGCTGGCGCGGGCGGCGGGGCTGTCCGAGGCGGAGACGATGAGATTGCTGCCGCCGCTCAAAGAGGCAGGTCTGCTGGAAGAGACGTTCGCCCACGATGGCTTCCGCTGGCGGTACAAGCCGTCGGCGATCTTTGAGGCTCTGCGCGAGACGCGGGCGGCAGCGGAGCTGTCTGACCTGCCGCCCGGCGCGTCCGCCTTCGACGCGCGGGTGCTTGGAGACTTCTTCGCCGATGGCAGGCTGAAGAGCATCCCGGTCCAGCGCAAGAAGCGCGAGGTCGTCCTGCGCTACTTAGCCGCAAAATTTGACACCGATCGCACCTACACCGAGCAGGAAGTCAGCTTCCTGCTCTTGAACTACCATGAGGACTATGCAAGCCTGCGCCGCGCGATGGTGGACACGGGGCTGATGGAACGCGCGAACGGCATCTATCGGCGGGTGCAGTGAGACAGAGTGAGCAGCTTGCGGGGAGCCTTTTGTATAAGTCTCCACGGGGCCGAACCCCCGTGCTTTAGAAGTGCAAGCCCCCGCCTGAAGCACTGGCTACCCGGAGGGCGCGGGCGAAGAACTGGATAGGATCGACAAGAGGGCGCGATTCATCGCGCCCCTACATCCGATGCCCGCGCAGGCGGGGAATTGCACTCCCGAAGCACGGGGGTTCAGCCCCGTGGGATCGGCTTCGTTAATGAGGATGACACAATGGCACTCGTAGACAATGCCGTCGCGGCCTACACGCGCCGCTTCGGGTCCGCGCCTCGGGCGGCGGCGCTCGCACCGGGGCGGGTCGAGATCATGGGCAACCATACCGACTACAACGGCGGCTTCGTCCTGCCCGCCGCCCTGGACAAAGGCACGGTCGTGGCTGGGTCGCCGACGGGGAATGACACGATCTCCCTGCACGCCGCCGACTTCCGGCGGGACTCGTCCGTTTCGGCGAAGGATATTCAGGCCGACCCGCACAACTCGTGGGCCAGCTATGTACTGGGCGTCGTCCAGCAGCTTCAGCGCGAGGGCGTTGCCATCGGCGGCTTCAACGCCGTCATCCACAGCGATGTGCCGGGCGGTGCGGGGCTTTCCTCGTCGGCGGCTCTGGAAGTAGCGACGGCGTTCTTCTTGCAGCAGTTGTTCCCCTATGACCGTGACCCTATGCAGATCGCGCGGCTCTGCCAGCGCGCCGAGAACGAGTTCGTCGGCGTCCCGTGCGGCATTCTGGACCAGTTCTCGTCCGTCTTCGGCGTCCAGGACGGCTTGCTGTTTCTGGACTGCCTGACCCTGGAGCACACCGCTGTCAAGATGGGCCGGGACGACATCGCCATTGTCATCTGCGACTCCAATGTCAAGCACGCCCTGACCAGCGGCGATTACGCCACGCGCCACGCCGAGTGCATGGCCGCTGCCACCCACTTCGGCAAGTCGCTCCTGCGCGAAGTCACCTGGGAGGAGTTCATGGCGCGCGAGTCCGAACTTCCCGAGAACCAGCGCAAGCGGGCCAAGCATGTCCTGACCGAAGACAAGCGTGTTTTGGCGATGCGTGAGGCGGTCCAGAAGGGCGATGTGGCGCGGATGGGCGAGCTTCTGGCGGAAGGTCATGCTTCCTGCCGAGACCTATTCGAGAACTCGACGCCTGAAATAGACCTGCTTGTTTCCCTCGCTGTCGAACTCCCCGGCTGCATCGGGGCCAAGCTGACGGGGGGTGGCTGGGGTGGATGCACGGTCAACCTGGTCCATGCCGAGGCCGTCCCGCGGTTCTGCCGCGAGCTGGTGGTCCAGTATAAAGAAAAGACGAGCTATGAGGCCAATGTTTACGCCTGCCGCGCCGCCCAGGGCGCACGGGCGATGAAGGTGTAACCGATGACTGAACTGCGCGCATTGACGCCGGATGATGACCTCGCCCTGTCGCGGCTGATGTCGGAAGCCTTCTCCGGTGGCAGCCGGCCCACCGCCCCTGAGCCGGAGGAAGACAAGGACCGCGTCAGCACGACTTTAGGCGTCTTCGACGGGCCACGCCTGGCCGCGGCGGCGACGATCCACGATCTGCACCTCGTCTGGGGGTCGGCCACCCTGCCGATGGGCGGCATCGCGGGCGTCGCCTGCGCCGCTGAACAGCGCGGGCGGGGTCATGTCGGCAGCCTGATGAGTGAGTCGCTGCGCGTGATGCGCGAAGCGGGTCAGTTCACGAGCGGCCTGTACCCATTCGCCTACGCCTTCTACCGGCGGCATGGCTGGGAGTGGGTGGGGGAGAAACGCCGGTACGACTTGCCGACATCAGAGATTCGGGCCAGCCCGGAAGGCCGTCATGTCCGCTGCTATGATGGTCTGGAGGCTTTGGACGCCATCCGGCCCGTCTACGAGGCCTTCGCGCGTCGGCATCGTGGCATGGCAACGCGGGCGGATGCTCAGCCGAACTTTTGGAAGCGTGCCCTGGACCACCGGGACAACCGAACGACCTATGTTCAGGTCTACCACGATCCCGAAACTGACCAGGCCGAGGGCTATCTGACCTTCCGCTACCCGCACGGCGGCGAGACGGGACACGTCGGCGAGTTCTTCGCCAACACGCCCGCCGCGCATCGCGGGCTGCTGTCTACCCTGCACTACTATGGGACGCAGGTGCGCCGGGTGGAGTTCTCGGCGCCCGCCGACGACCCGCTGCCGTTTCATGTGATGCACTATGACCTGAACGCGACCCTCAGCCCATTGTTCATGGGCCGCGTCGTGGATGTTGTCCCAGCGCTCGCCGCGCTGATGCCGGCACCGGTTTTGGCCGGCCGTGTCGTCCTGCAAGTCTCGGACGGGTCGTGCGAGTGGAATAACCAAACGTTTACGATTACGGCGGAGGCAGGGCATGTGACCGCCGTGACCGGCCAAGCCATACCCGGCGTCTCCCTGGACATTCAAGCACTGTCGCAGGCGTATTGGGGGCAGCCGCCCCTTGATCTGATCCGCGCGGCGGGGCGGCTGACGGTCACGGACGAGGCACAGTATCAAGTGCTATCCCAGCTGCTGCCGCCCAGTGTCTGCTACTTGCAGGACGGGTTTTGATCCTACCCCGTCTCACAAGTTCGCCACCCCTCCCTCCGTGGGAAGGGTTTAGGAAAAGAAACCGGAGAAGGCACACCGCACCAATGGCGAAAAGCTCGTACTGTGATACCTTACCGTTGTGGCAGGAGTGGCGAACGTGTG
>JANLUQ010000077.1:0-8021 GCA_031363565.1 Armatimonadota bacterium
GGCCCGGCAAGCCCCTTCGACATGCTCGTAAGTGACGCCCTCCCCGGTACCGCGCAGGCTGACAATCCCCCGCCGCAGGACATGACGCAGCAAGGCAGGATGCAGCCTCGCCAGAGCAGCCCGGTCCAGAACAAGCCGGAAGACATCACGCGCGCGCGTCGCCTCCGCCAGTGCTGCGCCCGCCTGTGTCTGGAGATAATCCAGGTCGCGCCCAGCGATGTCGGACAGCCGCAGCAACGCGTCGGCCACTGCCGGATTATAGTCCCGTGCCAGCAAGGGCAGGAGTTCCAGACGGACACGGTTACGGGTGTAAGCGTCCGCGGAGAGGTTGGACGGGTCGCGCCGTGGTTCTAGTCCGTGGGCCGTGCAGTAGTCCTCGATCTCGGCACGGGACACATCGAGCAGGGGCCGGACGAACAGCCCGCGCCGGGCGGGGATGCCGCGCAAGCCGTCTAATCCCGTCCCACGCAGGATGTTCATCAGGACCGTTTCAACTTGGTCATCCCGCGTATGCCCCGTCGCGATCTTGGTCGCACCGACCTGAGCGGCGGTCTCCTCCAGGAAGGCGTAACGCGCCTCCCGTGCCGCCTCCTGCTTGCTGATTTTGTGTTCTACTGCTCGTGCCGCCACATCAGCCAGTCCGACATGGTAGGGGATACTGCGTTCCTCGCACCACGCGGACACCCATTGCGCTTCCGTTGCCGACTCTTCCCCACGCAACCCGTGATCTAGGTGCGCCACTTCCACGGCGGCCAGCCCATGCGCCTCCCGCTCAGACCACAGGATGTGCAGCAGACTGAGGGAGTCCGGCCCGCCCGAGACGGCGACCAACACGCGGTCGCCAGGCGCAAAGAGGGGCCAGTGCAGTCTATCAGGGAGTGGCATCATGACATGAGGGGGAACAAAAGAGCGTGTGGCAGTGACCCGCCAATTCTAATGCCGCGTACCTGAGGCGGCAGCCACTGACGCCGGGTGCAACCAACTGTTAAACCGCGCCACTTGTACCCGCCGAATGGAATTGTTGGATTGGGCCGTCCCAACTTACTTCACTCACTATCCACGAACTTGTCTCCAGTGTAGTGACCGATGACTTTCCGCCAGAACGCCTGCGCTGGAAGGTTGCCCGACTCTTGATGGACGCGCCATACGCCGGGGAGTAGGTCGAAGGCCCGGCGGGCGGCTTGCTGCCCAACCCCCTGCCGGTACTTACGTAAGATGAAAAACTCGGCCAGGGAGTGTGCCGGGCTACGGCCCGCCTCCAGGGTACGCACGAGTACGAAACCGGCGAGCTTACCGCCGACGCGCACGAAGAACGGGTAGCGGCCCGCCTCAGTCCAATAGTGATCGAGGTAGCGGTAGCCGAACAGCCCGTGTTCGCTAGGTTCATCGTCGTTGAACTCGCTATAGTCGTGCTGGCACAATTCCATGAGATTATGCAGAACGGACTTCTGCTCAAATGATACCGGCTCTAGCTGAATGTCCACTATCTCTTGGCCCTCATGCCTTACAATGCCGCCAACCGCTCGTCAATCAAGCGGTTGACGACATCGGGGCGGGCCTGGCCCTTCATAGCCTTCATCACCTGTCCGGTCAGGGCGTTCTTGCTTTTCTCGTTGCCGGCCTTGAACTTGGCGACGATGTCGGGGTTGGCGGCGATGGCCTTGTCCACCTCGGCGGTGATGGCGCTATCGTCGGAGACGGCGGCGAGGCCTTTGGCGTCCACGATGGCCTGGGCGGTCAACCCGGTCTGGAACATCTCTTCCAGGACGGCTTTGGCCGTGCTGTTGGTGATCTTGCCGCCGTCGCGCAGGGCGAGGAGGTCGCGCAGGTTAGGAGCCGTGACTTTGCAGTCGGTGATCTCCTGCCCCGAGGCATTCAGCAGGCGGGCGAGGTCGCCGGTAACATAGTTCGCGATGGCCCGAGCGTCCGCGCCCGCTGCTGCCGCCTCGAAATAGTCGGCGACGGGGCGGGAGGCGGTCAGGACGGCCGCGTCGTAGGGGCGGAGGCCATACTGGGTGACGAACCGTCCCAGTTTGGCATCGGGCAGCTCGGGCAGGGCGGCGCGGGCGGCCTCCACGTCGGCGTCTTCGAAGTGCAGCGGCACCAGATCGGGTTCGGGGAAGTAGCGGTACTCCTGCTCCTCCTCTTTATAGCGCATGTGGTAGGTCTCGCTGCGCAGGTCATTCCAGCCCAGGGTCTCCTGCCGCACGATGCCGCCGGTGTTCAACAGCTCGGACTGACGCTCGACCTCGTAGCCGATGCCCTTGTAGACCGACTTGAACGAGTTGAGGTTCTTGATCTCGGTCTTGGTACCGACCCCATCCGTGCCGACGGGCCGGATGCTCAGGTTCGGCTCCGCCCGCAGGTGGCCTTCCTCCATCTTGCCGTCTGAGACGCCCAGGTAGACAAGAATGGAGCGCAGCTTCTCCAGGTAGGCGCGGGACTCGTCGGCGGAGGTCAGGTCGGGTGGGAATTCGGTGACGACCTCCATCAGCGGGACGCCGCTGCGGTTGTAGTCCACCTCACTCTCATTGCCGCCCGCGTGGATCAGCTTGCCGGTGTCTTCTTCGAGGTGGACGCGGCGGATGTGGATGCGCTTGCTCGATCCGTCTTCCAAGGTGATGTCGAGGTAGCCCGACTTGCCGATGGGGTCCTCGTACTGCGAGATCTGGTAGCCTTTGGGCAGGTCGGGGTAGAAGTAGTTCTTGCGCGCGAACAGGCAGTCACGCGACACCTCGCAGTGCAGGGCCAGGGCGGTCCGCAGGACGAGCTGCACGGCCTGCCGGTTCATCACGGGCAGGGAGCCGGGCAGTCCGAGGCAGACAGGGCAGGTCCGCGTGTTGGGTGCCCCGCCGAACTCGTTGGCGCAGCCGCAGAACATCTTGCTGTGGGTCAAAAGCTCGGCATGACATTCCATGCCGACTATAGGTTCGTACTGGGTCTCATACTGGGTCATGGGTTGCTTCTCGTGAGTAGGGTTCGTTTTAGCAATTTACGCATAAGGCTCCGGCATCTTCGCGAGGAACGTGTTCAAGACGGAAAGGCCGTCGTCGAAGAGGACGAACACCGTGGATCGCGCATGGCGATGAGCGATCAGGTTGCGATAGTCACGCACCGCATCCATTTTAAGGCGCAACGGTGGCCCGACCGCGAGACCTTCCACCTGTATCACTCGACTAATCAGCTAGTCTACTTTCGGCTTGTCGGGAACGGGGACCTGCGGGTGGTTTGTCGCAAGATGGTCCTTCAGTATCCCCTCGAACTCGGCGTAAAGCCGGATGAAGTACGCCGCCTCCGCGCGGCGGGCGGCTTGAACGAAGTCGGTTGGCGTCAGCACGCTGATGTCCAGATAGATGTCTTGCTTCTGCCAATTATGCTCGATGTAGGCCAGTGCCGCGCGCACTGCGGCTAATTCCGTCTGCACACCCCGAAGGCGCTGGATATAAAGGTCACTCATCCGATGGTGAGCAGATCTTCCGCGCCGACGAGGTCTCGTACCAGCGTGATGAAGTGCCCGCGGTCCCAGGGCTGACGCAAGTTAAAGCCGGAATCGACGCGCACCCGCCAGTCATTCTCGCTTCCGCCCGGCAGCAGATGGACGCGCCGTAACGTCGGCCAGGCATAAAGCTCCACGATGCCCCGTCCGGGGTAGTTGCGCGCAATGGGTTCCAGGCGAGCCTCCCCTTCCGGCGTCTGGATTTTCCAAACGGTGATGGGGTATTTGCCAAGGGCTGCTTCCTCGATTTCCCGCTCTTCCTGAGTCGTGAAAGTCCAGCCTGGTTCTTCGTACACCCACGCCTTGATCTGGTTCTGGAGGCCCGCCACCGTGTCCAACCATTCTTCCCGGAGCGCGGGGTCTACTTTCGCCCGCGCCGCTATTTTCGTAGTCATGGCATCTATTCTACCTGATGTGCGGGCTGTTGCTCGCCTAAAACCAGGCGTGATTTTCTCAGCCCGTCCCGCTCGGCGAACCGCCATCAGGGATCGCCGGGCAGCCAAGTCTGGGTCGCGGTCTCTCTGCCGCTCTGTAGTACCACCTTCACCCCCAAGCCTTCGGCCGTCCCGGTTTGGGTAACGGCCTCGTGTAACGACGGCTTTTTCCGCGTCTCATCACCGCCGACCTTGAGCGGGAAGCGGGGCCAATCAATCAAGAGTGGTTCCATCGAGTTGCAAAAAGGGCCTCGGTCCACCTCGACGACCGCTGATGTGCGCGCTGCCGTCCTGTTCCTCATAGCGCAGCGTCCGCCGCCCCAGGACCTGAAACTTGTATGTCGTGAACTGCGTCGGGGAGTCGTGCGGCGGCGACTGCACCCCGCCTTATAGCAGCGGCGTCCGAACGCTCCACGATTGACCAGCGTGCCAGGGTGGGGCCGTGACTTGCACTGTCCGCCCCTCCGCCGGCGCCTGAGCGTGAGCCGCCGGGAGGCAGGCGAGAACGGCCAGCACGGCAATAATTGTTTTAAAGAGTGTCTTCATCTTGATTCCCCTTTGGCTTCCGCTACCGATTGAGCTTCGGTCCGCCACTGGCCCTTGCGGATGGCGAGGCGCAGCAGGAGAAGGCCGGCATAGCCGCCGATACCGAGGCAGATCAGGCTGGCCTCCGGCCCGAACGGCCCGCCGGTGAGCAGGAATGGGCCGATAAAGCGGTCCGAAAACAATGTGTTCGGGGCGTTCCCCCAGGACCCGGTGTTGGCGGCCCCGTAGATCGAACTCTCGAAGAAGTTCCAGCCCCAATGGATGCCGATGGGCAGCCACAGGCGGCGTGTCAGCAGGTAGGCTGCCGTGAACAGCAGGCCGGTCTCGACGCTGATGAAGGCAGGGCCGACCAGCCACTGCACCGTTGTCAGGCCCTCGACGGGGCTGCCGAGGTGGGCCAGTCCAAAGAAGACCGTGGAGCCGGCCAGCGCGATGCCTGTTCCCCAGCGCCGTTCCAAGGTTTGGAAGATATACCCGCGCACGGCGACCTCCTGGAAGACGGCCAGGAACAGGAACAGCGCCAGCGGAACGAGGGGGTGGAAGTGCGGGTTGACGGCAGCGATGTGATAGACGCCGATAGCCCGCATCATCCCCATGACGGCAGAAAAGACGCCGCCGCCGATGAGCAGTCCGATGCCCGTCTCGGAGAACAGCCCGCGCGCAGTCAGCCCTGCTGACTCCAGCGAGCGGCGGTCGGCCCGCCGCACCATGACGATGTAGGCCAGGAGAGTAGCCGCCGCCGCGCAGGCATAGCCGAGCGTCGTCGTGGCCTCGTCGGAGAGAGGGGAGTACCCGGCTATAAGCATCAGCGCGGCCTTCGCCAGAAGACCGATCCCCGTCAGGAACAGGAGCGCCAGCCCCACGAAGGCCATAATGCGGGTGATGGGGGAGGTCCAGAGACGCCGCCCGAGCGGGGGGCGCGGCATCCCCGCCACCGAGAAGGCTGTTGTTTCATCGGTCATAGAACGGGTCTATCATAATGTAAAGCTATTCGGCGAGAAGCCCCACGACGCTTCTGTAGTGCTTGACGTTTGGAGTCAGTCCGATGATGAGCGTGAAGTCGTCGCTCGATTCAAAATGTTCGCGCCACTGCTGCTGACGCGGATGAAAGAGCGGGACATGTTCGCGGATGACGGGGTCCAGTGCTTCGGTCTTCGCATGTTTGTGGCCATTGCACCCGTGACAGGAAAGGGCCAAGTTCTCGGGCGTGTCCACTCCTCCCCGTGCGCGGGGGTGAATATGTTCTACGGAGAACGGGTCGGGAGAGTAGTCTCTTCGGCTGCGGTAGTATTCGCAAATGCCGCCCGCGTTCTTCGAAACGGCTTGTTTCAGCCGCTCCGTCGGTTTCCCCTCAGTCATGGGAACGAGGCCCGATCCCCAACGATTTCATCAGAGCATCGAGAGTCGTCCCACGCAGCCGGGATAACTCGATGAGGTTTCCGATGCGCCCTGCATTGTCCATTTCCACTGCATTGATCAGCTCCTTCAGTTCCGTATATTCCTCTGGTGTGATCGTATCCGGTTTCAGTTTGGCGTAGAGGCTGTTATACCGCCGCCACGTCTCTTCTGGGAGGGGCGTGTTGATCTTGAGAAGCAAATCAGTTTCCTGGCGCGATAGATGTGGCGCACGGCGTTCCGCCCGCAGCACAAGCACCTGGTCTAGTAACTTGTCCAGCGCAGGTCCATTTAGGCGGGATACTTCTTGGAGAAGTTCCTTGGAGGGGCTGGAAAGCTCGTGCTGAACGGCTGACATGACATCCTCCTCTACTCGACGTGCAGATGATTGGCCCGCTCGATGATGGCCCGCTGCTTGTGCCACTCGGTCGCCTGCTCGTAGGCGTGGGCGACGCGGAAAAGGGTCTCCTCGCCGAAGGCGGGGGCCATGAGCTGGAGGCCGATGGGCAGGCTGCGCGAGAAGCCGCAGGGGAGCGAGATGGCCGGGATACCGGCCATGTTGGCGGGGATGGTCAGCACGTCGTTAAGTTTCATCGCCAAGGGGTCGGAGACCTCGCCCAGCTTGAAGGCCACCGTTGGAGCGGTCGGGGCGATGACGGCATCATACTTCTCGAAAGCCCGGTCGAAGTCGCGCTTGATGAGGGTGCGGACCTGTTGGGCCTTGAAGTAGAAGGCATCATAGTAGCCTGCCGACAGGGCATAAGTGCCGATCATGATGCGCTGCTTGACCTCCGACCCAAAGCCCTCCTCGCGGGATTTTTCAAACAGGTCCACATGGCTGGTCGCGCGGGCCGTTCGGTGGCCGAAGCGGACGCCGTCGTAGCGGGCCAGGTTCGAGGATGCCTCGGCAGGGGCGAGGATATAATACGTCGGCAGGGCGTACTCGGAGTGCGGCAGGCTGATCTCCTCGGCGATGGCTCCCAATGACACCAGCACGTCAATGGCGGCGCGGACCGCCTCGGCGACGACGGGCTGGACGCCTTGGGCGAAGTATTCTTTCGGGACGCCGAGTTTCAGGCCCTTGACATCGCCGGTCAGTGACTTGGTGTAGTCGGGCACGTCGCGGGCGATGCTGGTGCTGTCGAGCCTGTCATGGCCGCTGATCGCGTTCAGGAGCAGGGCGGAATCGCGGACGTCGCGGGTGATCGGGCCGATCTGGTCCAGGGACGAGGCGAAGGCGATCAGGCCATAGCGGCTGACACAGCCGTAAGTGGGCTTCAGACCGACCACACCGCAGAAGGCGGCAGGCTGACGGATGCTGCCGCCCGTATCCGAGCCGAGCGCCCAAATGGCCTCGCCAGCCGCGACGGCAGCGGTAGAGCCGCCGGACGAGCCGCCCGGCACGGTATGCAGGTCCCAGGGGTTGCGGGAGGCCCCGAAGGCGGAGTTTTCGGTGCTGGACCCCATCGCGAACTCGTCGAGGTTGGCCTTGCCGACGAAGACGCCTCCTGCCGCTTGCAGCTTCTCCACGACGGTGGCGCTGTAGGGCGGTATGAAGCCTTTGAGGATGCGCGACGAGCAGGTCGTCTCGGTCCCCTCCGTACACAGGTTGTCTTTGAGCGCCAGCGGGATGCCGGCCAGCGGCGAGAGCGCTTCGCCGCGCGCGCGGGCGGCATCCACGGCGTCGGCCTGCGCCTGCGCGATAGCCTCGGTCACGGTGACATAGGCATGGACATGGCCTTCGACCTCCCCGATACGGTCTAAAACGGCGTCGGTGACTTCGCGGGCCGAAACGTCGCGGGCGGCCAGCTTTTCGGCCAGTTCATGGGCGGTCAGTTCGTACAGTTCCATACTAGTCTCTCTCATTCTTCCATGATCTGGGGCACGATGAAGTTGCCGTCGCGCTTCTCGGGGGCGTTCGCGGTCGCCGCCTCGCGGGGCAGGGACGGGCGCACCTCGTCTTCGCGGAAGACGTTCTGCAAAGGCAGCGAGTGCGAGGTCGGCGGCACGCCCTCCGTGTCCAGTTCCTGCAAGCGGGCGAACTGGCCTAAAATGCCGTTCAGGTCCGTGGTCAGGCGCGCTTTTTCGTCTTCGGACAGCTCCAGGCGGGCGAGGAAGGCGACGCGGGAGACTTCATCGAGTGTCAGTTG
>JANLUQ010000632.1:0-3648 GCA_031363565.1 Armatimonadota bacterium
GCGACTGCCAAGACAGCAGGCCCGAGAAGATAACTACTAACGCTCTTTAGGAGAAACACGAAACGATGTCTATGGCAATCACGAACGTCCAGGCGCGGCAGATTTTGGACTCGCGCGGCAACCCCACCATCGAGGTGGATGTCTATCTTGAGGACGGCACCCTGGGGCGCGCAAGCGTGCCGTCGGGCGCGTCCACGGGCGCGAATGAGGCGGTCGAGCTGCGTGACGGCGACAAGAAGGTCTATGGCGGCAAGGGCGTCCTGAAAGCGGTCGAGAACGTCAACGAGCGCATCGCGCCGGAGCTTATTGACCTGGATGCCACCGAGCAGGTCGCCATTGATGAGCTGATGATCCACCTGGACGGCTCGGACAACAAAAGCAATCTGGGCGCGAACGCCATCCTGGGCGTGTCGCTGGCCGTCGCTAAGGCCGCTGCGCGCGGGCTTGGGCTGCCTCTCTACCGCTACATCGGCGGCACGTCCGCCCGGCAGCTCCCCGTCCCGATGATGAACATCATGAACGGCGGCAAGCACGCTGACTCCATTGTGGTTATGCAGGTGTTCATGGCGATGCCGGTCGGCGCGTCATCGTTCGCCGAGGCATTGCAATGGGGGACGGTTGTTTACCACGCCCTGAAGGGCGTCCTGCACGCGCGCGGCCTGGCGACGGCGGTGGGCGACGAGGGCGGCTTCGCCCCCAACCTGCCGTCCAACGAGGAGGCTATCAAGGTCATCCTGGAGGCCGTGGACAAGGCCGGCTACAAGGCCGGCGAGCAGATCATGATCGCCATGGACCCAGCCGCATCCGAGTTCTACCAAGACGGTCAGTACGTTCTGAAGGGCGAGGGCCGGACCCTTTCTGGGGACCAGATCGTGGACTACTATGCCGACCTGGTGGAGAAGTATCCGATCATCTCGATCGAGGACGGCCTAGCCGAGGACGATTGGGCGACCTGGCGCAAGCTGACCGAGCGCATCGGGCACAAGGTCCAGCTTGTCGGCGATGACTTGTTCGTCACCAACACCAAGTTCCTGCAGCGGGGCATTGACACGCAGACGGCGAACTCCATTCTCGTGAAAGTCAACCAGATCGGGACCCTGACCGAGACACTGGCTGCGATCGAGCTGGCAAAGCGGGCGGGGTACACCGCCGTCGTCTCACATCGCTCAGGCGAGACCGAGGACGCGACTATCGCGGACATCGTCGTGGCGACCAATGCCGGGCAGATCAAGACCGGCGCCCCCGCCCGGACAGACCGGGTCGCCAAGTACAATCAGCTCCTGCGGATCGAGGAGGCACTAGGCGATACGGCGACCTTCGCGGGCCTGAAGTCGTTCTATAACTTGAAGAAGTAGGCAAGAAGCCCCCCCGCCCCCACTATTGGGGGCGGGGGGGCTAGATTATGTTCACCCGCGCCAACATCGCCAATTTCCTGCAAGGTCTGTTCGTCCTGCCGCTCTGCGCCCTGTTCGGCGGTCTGATGGCCCTACTGTTCCATGCAAACCATTGGGAGGCTTGGGCCGCTGTCTGCGCCCTTTTTCCACTTGCGGGGGCTATCAAGACCCGGCAGGGCGCATTGCTGGCGGGGCTGATTGCCGGCATCCTCGTGAGCGTGTTGGTCTATCTCGGAGTACGCACTCACGCATGAAACGTTTTTTCGCTTCGCTGCTCCTTCTGGGCGCTTTGGTGGCTTCCGCGCAGGCCGACGAGCCTGGACCCCTGCGCGGGTTCATCGTCTGCCTAGACCCCGGACACACCTCCGAAACCAGCCAGGGCACGGCCAGCCGCGACGGCAGGCTGACCGAGCGGCACGTCAATTGGGTCGTCGGGCAGCGTCTTAGGGCACTGCTGGAGGGGGCAGGGGCGACCGTCGTCCTTACTAAAACGGTTGAGGGGCAGGTGGTCGCGAACCGGCGGCGGGCGGAGATCGCCAATGCTGTCCACGCCGGTCTGCTGCTGCGGCTGCACTGCGACTCGGGCGAAGCATCAGGACTGGCGACTTATTACCCGGATCGGCAGGGGCGGCGCTTCGGCGTCACCGGACCATCACCCGCCGTCATCGCCGCCAGCCGCCGGGCGGCGCGCATCTTCCAGCCCGCCGTCATCGCCGCATTGAACGGTGCGGAGCGTGATGCCGGCATCAAAGGCGATTCCCAGACCGCTATCGGCGGTAAGCAGGGCGCTTTGACCGGCTCCATCTTCTCGCGCGTCCCGGCTCTCACCGTCGAGATGTGCGTCCTGACCAACGCACACGATTACCGGTTCATCCGCACATCCGCCGGGCAGGAGGTGATGGCACAGGCGCTGCTGGCCGGAGTCGCGGCATATGCCCGGCAGGAGAAGCCGGCACCCTGACGGAAAGAGGCGCCGGATTCGCGGGGCAAGTGGGTATACTATCACCGTCGGACAGACACTCAAAGGAGAGAACCATGTCAATGAACGTCACTCAGGAGACAGTCAGCACCCTGACGGTCGAGCAGCAGCACAAGCACCTCAAAGAAGTGCATGAGCATCTGCGCCATGCCTCCACCTCAGACAGCGCGGACGAGATCCGCGAACGTCTGCGCCGGGCGGAGCTTGCCTTACAGCGCCACGAGCAGCAGTCGAACGCGTCCCGCAGCTAACCCCACGCAGATCAGCCCCGCCGGAACACAGTGTAGTGGTCCGACGGGGCTTTTTAGGGTTGAACAGAGCTTTTTCTGGGCATCTAACGCAAGAGAATATACTACTCTCGGAGGAGATGACGATGAAGAACACGATCCTTATTCCCGCCGCGCTTACCATCCTAATGGCATCCGCGCTCTCGCCCGCCGCCCAGGCGAACCCGCTCAAGAATCACCCGACCGCCACCGGTATCGGTGCGGGTGTGGTGGCTCACCATATGGCGAAGCACGCGCATGGCGGCATGATGCATCGCCATCCCGTGATGACGGGTGTTGGCGCGGGCATGATCGCTCACCACATGGCGAAGAAGCATTAAGCTTCGCAGCGAACGAAACCGCATCCACGCAAATCAGCCCGCCGGGACCATCCCAGTGGGCTGATTTGCGTGGATGCGCTGAAGGAACTTTTTTCAGGTTCCCGTCGCTAAACCAGGAACGGTCAGACGCAAGACGACCAAAGGAGATAACGATGCAGAAGACAATCACTCTTTCCGCCGCCCTCGCGGCACTCACGATCCTCGCAGGCAGCGCAATGGCGCAGACTCCCCCACCCCCACCGCCCGTCCACCACGGCATTTTCGGGAAGATGTTTCATCCCAAGCCCAAGCTAGTGCAGCCCGCCACAGGCAGTTTCGGGCGCCCCGGACACATGATGCCCGGACATCCGGGGATGATGGGCCAGCCCGGAATGATGGGGCATCCGGGCATGGTGGGCCAGCCTGGAATGATGGGGCATCCGGGGATGATGGGACGGCCCGGCATGGGCGGCATGATGCCGATGCGTGGCGGGGTCGTGGGAAACAAGAACTCGCGTGTGTATCACCTGCCGGGTGATCGCGGCGCAATGCCGGCAGTGCAGAACCGCATCTACTTCCCCACCGCCGCCGCCGCCGAGGCGGCAGGTTATCGCCGCGCGGGCGGCGCACGCAGCACGATGGGCCGCCCGATGATGCACGGCTCACCCACGCACGGGATGCCGGGCATG
>JANLUQ010000134.1:0-2646 GCA_031363565.1 Armatimonadota bacterium
GATTCGCTCGTACCGCGCGCTGGAATGGATGCCGCTGTTGGCATAGGGTGGCTCCGGCAGCGCGAGGGCTTTGTCAAAGCTCGCCAAAGCATCGTCCGCGCGTCCTATCCTCATCTGTGCGCTGCCCAGAACATAGTAGGCCTTGCCCGCCCACGGGTCTTTGTCGCCGAACCGGCGAATGGCAGATTGCAAGTAACTAATGTTTGCTGCTAGGTGTGTAGGCGTGTCCGGGCGGAGGCCGCCCGAGGTGATCGCCGCCATCAGGCTACGCGGCGGGGTATAGGCCGTCGCTACCCCCAGGGCTAAACCGGAGGCCAACACGATCGTGGTTATCAGCGCCGGGCGCGTCAGAACGCGGCGGCGGGTCGCGTCCAGGATCTTCTTCAGTCGCCCTTCAAGGCGTGACGTGTGCGCCATCGGCAGGGCAGCCCAGAGGGCAAGGTCAAACGGTGTCAGTTTGCGCGGCATGGTCGGCCTCCTGTCTCTGTCTCCTGACACGGCGCGGCTAATGGGCGGGCCGCAGGGCCACGTTCTTGAACTCGACGTAGTGGAACGGGCGGGTTTCGACGTGGATTTCCTTGATCTGAGCGGGCGGCAGGGCAAAGTGGGCGGTGATTTGGTCCAGCGTGCCGATGCTGCTGTCGCCGATATCGGCAGGCAAGAGTTTCTGCCCCTGCCTGTCCACAGCGACAATGCGGAGGTCTTCTGGGGAGACACCGACAGCAGTGTTCACGGAGACCGTCAGCACAGTGCCTACTTTCGTCTCGGCGGGCCGGCTGACGATGTACCCGGCGTTCACAAGTTGGATGCTGAGACCTTCGATCTGCCCAGGGCCGGTGCGGGTGATCCCGATGACATTCCAGGGGCCGGAGGCGGTGCCGACGCGGACGTTGGTCTTGGAAGCGGAGGCAGGGAAAGTCGCCGTCACGATGCGCGCCCCGCCGGTCTGCGCGTTAAGCTGCGCCTCGGTCTGCCGGTCATGGTCCTCAATTTTGGATGGCCAAGACCCACCTGAAGAGACGTTCAGGCTGTCGGTCAGTGCATACTTGACCGTGACGCCCTGTGCGGAGGGAGGCAGGCGGAAGGCGAGTTGCACGCGGCGCTGTTTCGGGACCGTGGGACCACCAGAGTTTAACGCCGATGCGAGATCGAAGATGGGCTGGGGCAAGCGTGTCCCGTCCACTCGCCACCATTTGCGCGCGTCGGGATCAGCGATGCCCACAAGCTGGACCCGCGAGCGACTAGCCGCAGCAATAGGGGTTCTGGCCGGCACATGAACAATCTCATCATGCTGATGCGGGTGGGAGGCGACACCCGATGGGGCGGCCTGCGCCCGTGCGCCGAGGCGCAGGACGGCGAGCGGCACGAGGGCGATGGCACTGAGTCCGAGCACGAGGAGCAGGGCGCGGCGCGTGAGGGCGCGGCGGGGGCGGGTAGCATCTAAAATCATGGTCAGTCTCCCTTCGATGCGGGCGGTGCGGGCCATGGCGATGGCGGCTTGGGGAACATCGGGGATAGGGTGGAGGGCACGGGCGACGTCCAGCAGGTGCCGGGCGTAGTCGGGGGCGGCGATGCCCGAGGTCAGGACGAGGTCGTCGCAGGCGATCTCGCCTTCCGTCCTCAAACGGCGGGCGGTGAGCCAGGCAAGCGGGTGGAACCAGTGGAGGGCGCAGACGAGATCGGCGAAACGGTGCGAGAGCCAGTCGCGCCGCCGGATATGGGCCAGCTCGTGGAGCAGGACGGCCCGCAGACGGCCCTCGGGCCAGTCCTGCGCGCCTACGGGCAGCAGGACGACGGGCTGCCGCCAGCCCCAGGTCATCGGGACGGAGGCTTCGGCCTGACGCAAGGTTGGCGTCCGGCTGAGGCCCAGGGCGGACGCGCATTCGGCGGTCAGGGCCAGGGTGGGAGCGTCAAGAACGGCGATGCTGGTCTGGGAGAGCCGCGCGATGCCCCACAAGCCGAGCAGGGGCCGCAGAGCCGCCAGCAGGACGCCGCAGAGCCAGAGGGCAGAGAGAGCGATTAGCCAGGGGAAGGCGGAACCCACCTCCTTGTTCGCTTCGCTCGCGGGGGTCCTCCCAAAACGGGAGGACGAAGAGGTTAGGGCGAGGGGCGTAGGAATGCCGCTTGCCGCGCCCACCTTACCTGCATCCAAAACTCCTCCCCCACCCGTTTCGGGAGGGGCGGCGACTTGTCGCGGGGTGGGTTCTTTCGCGCTCTGGGGCGCAGCCAGCACCGCCAGCCGCCAGCCCGGCAGCGCCAGCGACAGGAGAGGTAGGGCCAGCAGGCCAGTCAGCGTCAGGAGGCAGACGAGATGCCGCGCCGAGGCGGACGCCCGCCGCAGGGCGAGCAGGGCAGCCCCCGCGATGAGGAACACGACCAGGCTTTTCAGCATGAGGCCGCCCAGCACGGACAGCCATGTCGAGACCAAATCTTCTCCGCTCATTTCTGGTTTCCTTCTTTCGCCCGATCAATCAGCGCGGACAGGCGCTCCCACTCGTCCTCGGACAGCGGGGCGTCGGAGACGGATAGGAGGGTGGCGACCGTCTGCTCGACCGAGCCGGCGAAGAAGGTCTGCATGACCTGCTGCAAGGCGGACCGGGCCGCCCCGCGCCGGGAGTGGGCTGGAAGATAGACATAGCGCGCGCC
>JANLUQ010000148.1:0-5651 GCA_031363565.1 Armatimonadota bacterium
CACACGTCAAGCCAATCTCGATGACATTAGATGGTTCCGTCACTCCGACCCAAGAAGGTGATGATGAGGAGGGCGAGGGCGTCATCGGCCTGGCCCTGATGGAGCGCTACCGCATCACGATAGATTATGGGCGGCGGCGCGTTCTCCTGGAGCCTTACGCGCAGGCCGCATCGGGTCATAAGCAGGAAAAGACGCTTCCCAAGGCGAAACAATAAGCCTTATGATTTTGAGGAAATATTCCGGCCTCTCCGGCCTTCTGCTGGCCGCCGCTTTGGGCGCTCTGTTCGGTTCGGGCTGCCGTACTCGGTCGTACTCGAGGGGCGGGGAGGCCCAGGTGCGGCTAATCAATGCCGTCCCGGACGCAGGGGGGCTGAACGTCTCGGTGGACGGGCAGCGGGTGTGGAAGCGGTCGCTGTTTCGGAGCAACACGGGCTACCAGGGAATCAGCGCCGGCACTTACCCGGTGCGTTTGGACTCCGCCTCGTTCGGCGCAACGTTATTGGTACGGCCCCTATCGTTCGAGCAGGGGCACGACTACACGGTGCTGGCGCTGGGACAGATGCGGGGTGGGGGGCGAACGGTCGAAGTGCAGGTGCTGGAGGACGATCTGCCGGGGCAGGGTGAGCCGGGCAAGACGACCCTGCGGCTGGTCAATGCGGCCCAGGGACTGGAGCCGGTGGACCTAGTGGTCAACAACATCGTCGGGCTGAAAGCGGTTGCCTATGGCAAGCGCAGCCCGGTCCTGACGCTGGACGGGGGCCGGTATGACCTGAAGCTGGTCCCCGCCGACACGCCGGACACTTTGGTCGGTCCGGTCACACTGCGGCTCGAGTCCGGGCGCGCTTATACCCTGGTCGCGATGGGGCGGGCCTCCGACGGCACCCTGAGCCTGGAAGCCTACCCCGACGTCCCGTAGCATTATTTGCCGCGCTCGATATAATCGCAGGCCCGGCGGTAGGCTGTCGTCAGATAATCCGACATCAGCAGCTCGCGGCTGCCTTCATAGTACCACTTGGTCCGCTCGCCCAGATTCTCGTCGGGGTCCCCGATCTGATAGGTCGCGATCTCGCGCGGCAGGACATAGGCGCGGCCCGTGGCCTTGTCTATGGCCTTGAACGTGGTCTTGAAGATGTGGTCCTTGTCCTTGAAGTTCTCGTCCCAGGCCATTGTGACCTCGTAATCACGTCCGTCAACGCAGTGGTATCGGCTTTTCTTTTCCATAGGGTCCTAATTAGTTCTGAAACTTCGCCGTCCGCAGCAGCACCATGAGGCAGGGGCCGCCGGCAACGACCTCGATATCATTCTCGCGGCACGCTTCGATCGCTGCCGCCGATTCAGCGCCGGGCTGCATCCAAACCTGCCTGATGCCGAGGCGGGCGCACTCCGCGACGGCGGCCTCGGTCATGGGTGGCGGGACGACCATGACGGCGACCTCGGGCTTCTGCGGCAGGTCCGAAAGGCTGGGGTAACAGTGGTCGCCGTCCACCTCGGCGGCCCTGGGGTTGACCGGGAAGACCGTCTTGCCGGCGGCTTTGACCGAGCGGTAGACGAGAAAACCGTATTTGCCCGTGTCGCGTGACGCGCCCACCACGGCGAACGATTCCGCCGCCAACATCGCCTGCATTTCGGGTGTCATAAGTCTGGGTGCCGCGGATTTGATTGCCGGTCGGTGGAACTGAAAGCGCCGCCGTGATGGTATCCTTTTTAAGGGGACATTGTCAACCCCTTTCTTGAGGAGACCTTTTCATGCACCCGATCCGCCTTGCCGCCCTCGCCGCGCTTTCGCTGGCCTGGGCCGTTCCCGCCGCCGCCCAGGAGATGATGGACGCGCCCCCGCCGCCACTCGCCGCCGGGACGCGCGCCCCGGCCTTTACGACCCAGACGCTGGGGGGCAAGACGCTTTCCCTGCGCGATCTGCGCGGGAAGGTGGTCCTGCTGGATTACTGGGCGACTTGGTGCGGGCCGTGCCGCATGGCGACGCCGACTCTGCGCGGCTTGCAGCAGAAGTTCCATAGCCGGGGCTTCAGCGTGGTCGGCATGAGCATGGATCAGGCGGACACGCTGGCGCAGGTGGGGCCATTCGTCAAAGCGATGCACCTGACCTACCCTATCACCGTCGGCCCGGCAGCCAATGCCCGCGCACAGGCCGCCTACCACGCGGTCGCTCTCCCCTCGCAGTATTTGATTGATAGGAAGGGAATCGTGCGCTGGAGCCAGGCGGGCTACTCGCTGAATGAGGGCAAGGAATTGGGCGTGATGATCCAGAAGCTGCTGGCGGAGCGATGAGAAGCCCTGGCCCTTCAGGCCGGGTTGGGCTTATGCTGTGGGCGTCGGCAACACTGCCGGCGCCCGCTTTCATGTTTTTGTCCTCCCGGTACCCGGCGCTAGGGGGCGAAGTCCAGCACCACATAGGAGCCGGGGACAACGCCGCGGCGGGGTGGTGCTCCGCCGGCAGCGGGGTCGGCGGGCGGGGCAGCCTGCATGGTCGCCGTCATCAGATAGATGTGATGCGTCTTCGGATCAAGCGCCATCGTGCGTGCGCCGGCCTGTGTAGGCACCGTCGCCACGACCTTGAACACATTCGGGCCGGTTTCTTTGACCACGTTCAAGGTGCCGTCCTCGCCGTTGGGACTGAAGGCGACGCTGAGAGACGGATCGAAGGCGCTGGCGTCCGGGCCGTTGCCGATGGCCAGCGTGGTGACCAGTTTGCCGGTATCGGCGTCCAGCACCGTCATCTTCTGGTTGCCGCATACCGAGAAGATGCGCCGGGTCTTGGGGTCAATGGCGATCCCCGAGGGGCCGTCGCCCGGCGCGAGGGGCCAGGTGTTCTCGACCTTGAGCGTCTTCGCATTGACCGCCACGACTTCGCTCTTGTCCTCGATATTGTCGTAGAGCATGCCCTTGCCGTCCGCGACAGCGTACTCCGGGCGGCCCGGCAGGGCGACCGTGCCCAGCACCTTGCCCGTTGCCCCGTCAATAGCGGTCGCATCGTTGCTGCCACCATTGAAGGTGAAGACGCGCTCCGTCGCGGGATCGAAGACGATGCAGTCCGGGTTGGTGCCGACGGGGACCTCGGAGACCTTCGCGAGCGTTTTGAGGTCGAAGATGGTGACGGTGTTCGCGCGCCCGTTGCTGGTAAACCCATGCCCGGACTTGGGATCGAATGCGATGCCGTGGACGCCGGACGTGTCCGGGACATCGCCGACGACTGTCCCTGTCGTCAGGTCCACCACATTGACATGGGTGGAGCGGCTGACATAAAGCCGCTTGGCCGCGCTGTCTAGCGCGAGGTAGTCCCAGCGCCCTTCGCCGGTCAGTGCGATCTTGCGGGCTAGATGATAGGATGGAGCGGGAGCTGGGGCAGCAAGCGTTTGGGCCGCCGCGCCGATCAGGAGCGTGCCCCCGGCCAGGAGCAGCGATGCCCGAGGCGCGCGGTCAAGAAACGTCTTCATAAGCAGGTGAGCCTTTCATAAAGCTGGAACAGAAGTGCGGCGGCCGGTGTACCCGCCCATGACAAGTGTAGCCGCCTCAGATTAAAAGGACATGAAACCCGCACCGAAGGGCGGAAAAGTTTGCAGGAAATCACAAAGGAAACTAAAGGGTCGGGCAGTCCAGATGCCGTGGCAGCGCTGTCAGGTCAAAGGCGGATGGATCGGTGTCACCCGCGACCTGATTGTAAGCCTTTACTGCCCCCTGAGTGAGCCTTCGGCACTCGGGCGCAAAGGGCTGCTTCTGGGCCAGGCAGCGCTGGTAGAGGCGATACTCGGCCTGAAGGCACAGCACCATGGCCTTGTTGCAGGTCGCCGGCCGGGGCTGAGGGCCGTCCATGAACACAACTTCCTGGGGACTCGGCCCCCCGAAACGGGTCGCCTGAGAGACCATCCCGAGAAGGAGCATCCCAAGCGCGACCGGCACGAGCAGCGTCGAAAGGGCAGGGAGGTTCGAGCGCGTGATGTTGTAGGGTGTCATGCATTTATTGACCCGCGACGCAGCGATTCGTTGCAGTCGGGCGAGGCCACGAAATCGCGTTTGGCTTTTCTACCCCTAGTGCCGCTCTTGACAATCCGCCCCAAGTCTTGTATACTGTAGCGAACTGAATTGATAGGTATTGACCGGTGATCACCCCGCACCCCTGCCCAAATAGAATCACCGGCGACACGCGCCCCGAGCCGGAGGACCAAGATTTGCAGAAGATAGAAACCGTCGGCGGACGAAGCCTCGAAGGCGAAGTGTGCCTGAGCGGCAGCAAGAACGCCACCGTCGCCATCCTCGCCGCCGCGCTGCTGCCGGCGACCGGGCAGACCGTCCTCAAGAACGTTCCCCGCATCAGTGATGTCGTGACACTGCTGGATATTTTGAAGTACCTCGGCGTTGGCGTGGACTTCACCGAGAACGTCGTCACCCTCGACTCCACCGCCCTCGCCACGTCGGAAGCTCCCTACGAACTCATCCGCAAGATGCGTGCCTCGTTCCTCGTGCTTGGGCCGCTGCTGGCCCGCTTTGGGAAGGCGCGCGTCGCCCTGCCAGGCGGCTGCGACATCGGCGCGCGCCCCGTGGATTATCATGTCAAGGGGCTGGAGCGGCTCGGCGCGCGGACTACGGTCGAGCACGGGTTCGTCGAGGCGGTCACCCCGGAGGGCCTGCATGGGGCGGACATCTATCTGGACCGCAGCAGCGTCGGGGCGACCACGCACCTGATGACGGCGGCCGCCCTAGCGGAAGGGGTGACGACCATCTCCAATGCGGCCCAGGAGCCGGATGTCGTGGCGACGGCCGACCTCATCAACCTGATGGGCGGACGGGTGCGCGGGGCGGGGACGAAAGAGATCACCATCGAGGGCGTGAAGTCTCTGCACGGCGCGGAATACACGATGCAGACCGACCGGATCGAGGCCGGGACCTTCGCCGTCGCCGCCGCCATCACGCGCGGCGACTTGTTCATCCGGGGGGCGGTCGAAGAGCATGTCCAGCCGATCATGCGGAAGCTGGCGGAGGCTGGCGCAGCCGTAAGCTACAATGATGACGGCGTGCGCGTCCGGGTCGCGGCAAACCAAGTCCTGAACGCTATCCGCATCACTTCCAGCCCTTATCCCGGCTTCCCGACCGATATGCAGCCGCAGTTTGCCGCCATGCTGACGATGGCGAAAGGGACCTCGACGATCACGGAAACGCTTTTCGAGCGGCGCTTCAAATACATTGATGAGCTGGCGCGGATGGGGGCCAACATCAAGACCGAGGCGAACGCCGCCATCATCGAGGGGGTCGCGCGTCTGACGAGCGCTCCGGTCGCCGGCTCGGACCTTCGGGCGACAGCCGCCCTCGTCCTCGCCGGCCTGGCGACGGAGGGCCGGACGGAGATCACCGGCATTGAGTATTTGGATCGGGGCTATGAGGACTTCGAGGCGAAACTGCGCGCCGTCGGGGCGCAGATCGTGCGCCTGGGGATCGGCGATGCGAACGGAACCGGGGCCGTCAGGCGCCTGGCGGGGTTGGCCGGGGGCGGGTGCCCCCCTCCGGCCCGCCCCCGCGACCGGAGCGCTCGTCAGGCGCGCGACCCCCTCGATGATGGCGGCGTTCGCCTCGGTCTTGATGTTGGCCCCCATCCGCGCCAGCTCATCAATGTATTTGAAGCGCCGCTCGAAAAGCGTTTC
>JANLUQ010000169.1:0-7890 GCA_031363565.1 Armatimonadota bacterium
TGTCGGCCCGCCTGCTGCTGGGCATCGGCTATGCCTTCGTTCTGGCCACGCCGCTGCTGCTCTTCGCCCAGTGGCGCATAGCGGATGTGCGTCACCGGGACGTGACCGTGGGGGATGCGGAGTGATGCGCTGATCCTCTCCTCGGCGGGATCTGATCCTCTCCCCGGCGCAAGCGCCGACCCTCCCCTCGGAGGGAAGGGGGGGTGAAAGGGGGTTCGACTTGTTTCCTCGGAAGCTTGCCGTGACCGGAGAGCCTTCCGTTAAGAGCGGCCCTGGCCCCTTTCACCCCCCTTCCCTTTGAGGGGAGGGTCGGCGCTTGCGCCGGGGAGAGGATCAGATCCCGCCGAGGGGAGGGGCGCGACTTGTCGCGGGGAGAGGATCAGAAGGGGATCAATCCGCCGGGCCTCGGCCAGTATGCGCCGCCGCACGGCGTTCAGGTCGGCCCGCAATTCGGCGTTGGTGATCCGCAGGACGCACAGCCCGTAAGCCTCGATGATCTGGTCCCGCTCCGCGTCATACTCCACCTGGTCGTCGTGGATGGGACCATCCAGCTCGATCACGAGCCGGGCGGCGTCGCAGAAGAAGTCTGCGATGAACCCCGCGATGATCTGCTGCCGCCGGAAGTGCAGCCCGCCGAGTCGGTTGGCCCGCAGGTGCTGCCAGAGGGAGCGTTCGCTGGGCGTCATCCGGCAGCGCAGGCGGATCGCCAGCGACTGTTTCAAGACGCTGTGCCCTGCCGTGACGATGAACTGCCGGTCAGTCTTCTCCTCTGCCACTCTCTCATCCATAAGCGTTGCCTCCTGATCCTCTCCCCGTCGCTTCGCGCCGACCCTCGGAGATCTGATCCTCTCCCCGCGACAAGTCGCGACCCTCCCCTCGGAGGGAAGGGGGTGTCAAAGGGGGTGAGACTCGGTTCTCGGAAGCCTGCCGTGACCGGAGAGCCTCCGCCAAGACGTGCCCTGGCCCCCACCACACCCCCTTCCCTCCGAGGGGAGGGTCGCGACTTGTCGCGGGGAGAGGATCAGATCCCGCCGGGGAGAGGATCAGCGCGGCATCCCGCCGTCTGTTGGGATGGCGGGGGACATCGTGGGCTGGGTGCCGCTGATGCTCTGCTCGGCCTGGAAGGCGTCGTCGCTGCCGGGGTCTATCTGGGTGATCTTCTGCCAGTCTGTCCGCGCCTCATCAACCCGGCCCGAGGCGGAGGCTGTCTGGGCCATGTCTTTGTAGTGGCCCACGGCATTGCGGCGGGCTTCCTGGCCGGCTGCGCCCGTCGGATCGGCTTGGGAAGCCTTCTCCCACGAGGCGAGCGCTTCGGAAGTCCTGCCGGCCGACCAGGCGGCATTGCCCTGATCGTTCAGGGCGGTGGCGGCCCCGGAAGGGTCCGGGTGGGCTGTGGCGGGAGTGGGCGCGACGGCAAGCGGGACGACGATATGGGCCGCATCGGCGGCGGGCATGGTGCGGGGTAGAAGGTCCCCGGTGCGGGGAAGGATGTCCCCGGCACGAGGCGGTACGGCCTCACCCAGCGCCGCTCCGCTCGGCGGCGGGACGGCGGCGACATAAGCGTCCGAGGGCCGCAAGCTGGGTGCGGGCCGGACGAATGATCTCGCGCCGGAATGTCTGGCGCGGGCGTTCAGGGAGGCGACCACGCTGAGAATGCCCCAGACGATCAGGGCGAGGAGGGCAAGCAGGCCGAGCAGCGGCAGGACCAGGCTGGCGAACTGCTCCAGGCCGGCGCGCCACCACTGCCGGGCGCGAGCGGTCCTATCCTCCCATGTCTGGACGATGGAGGCGGGTGGGGGAACCGCCCGTGCCGGCCTGGTCTGCGGCAAGGAGGCCCGCGCCCTGGAAGCCGGACCAGGGTAGGCGGAACCAGGGTAGGAAGGCGCGGCGACGGGCATTCCAGAGATCTCGGGGGGGACCGTGCCGGTGTCGAGCGTCAGCGGCGGGTTGGACGTGAAGGTCAGGGGCGACTTACCGACATAGGGGGCCTGGGCGGACGGCGTGGGGGACGTCAGCGCGAACTTCTCGGCCCGCAGATCGGCGGCCATGGCGGCGGCGTTCTGATAGCGCAGGTTGGGGTCTTTGGCCAGGGCGCGCTGCAAGATTTGCTGCAAGGCATGGGGGACGCCGATCGGCATGATCGGCTGGTTGTTCATGATGTTGTAGGTGATGGTGATGACGCTGTCGCCGACAAACGGCTTGCGCCCGGTCAGCATCTCATACAAAGTGATGCCCAGAGAGAACAGATCAGTGCGGTGGTCCACGGTATGCGAGGTGACCTGCTCCGGGGACATATACGAGGGGGTGCCGAAGACCTGCCCCTGGATCGTGATGCTCGGCTCGGCGGTGATGCGGGCGATGCCGAAGTCAGTCAGCTTGATGATGCCGCCGGGCAGGATGTGGATATTGTCGGGCTTGATGTCGCGGTGGACGACCCCGCGCGAGTGGGCATAGGCGAGGGCATCGCACAATTGCAGGGTGATCTCGACGGTCTCTTTGAGCGGCAGCGCGCCCTGCATCTGGAGGATGTCGCGCAGGCTCTGGCCTTCCAGATACTCCATGACCAGGAAATGCCGGTCGTTCTCCTGCCCCACATCGTGGATGGTGACGATGTTGCGGTGCGAGAGCGTGCCCGCCGCCTTAGCCTCGCGGTAGAAGCGCTCGATCCGCTCGCGCTTCTGCGCTCCGGCGAGGTGCAGGGGCAGCTGCAGTTCCTTGACGGCGACGCGCCGGGCCATCGTCGGGTCAATCGCTTCGTAGACGATGTCGTTGGAGCGAGCGATCTCCCGGATGATCCGGTACTTGCCGAGGACGGTGTTGGACGAGACGGCCAATGCTCAATACTCCTGCTCAGTATTCCTGCTCAGTACTTCTGAAATGGGTGGGAGTCCTACTTGCGCCGACCCAGCCAGCGGGACGCCTTTTCTTCCTTCGCCGGGCTGCTCATGTCTGACGGCGCGGGCGCGGTGGGGCTGCCCTCATACGGCGTCAGGGCACGGATGGAAAGCACCAGGGCGGTGATGTTGTCACGGCCGCCGCGCTCGTTCGCGGCTTCGACCAGGGCGAGGGCGGCCACAGAGGGGCTGTGCGCCTGGATCACCGCCTGCATCTCCTCCGACTCTAGATGACCGGTCAGCCCGTCGGAGCAGAGCAGGAAGGTGTCGCCCACATGCATCTCATGCGTGAAGACGTCCGCCTCGACCAGCGCCGCCGTGCCGATGGAGCGGGTGATGATGTTGCGAAAGGGCGAGATCTGCGCCTCGGCCAATGTCATCGTTCCCAGCCGCACCTGCTCGGCCACCCATGAATGGTCCTCGGTGAGCTGTGTGAAGACGCCGTCCCGCAGCAGATAGGCCCGGCTGTCGCCCACCTGAGCCAGCGTTATCCGGTCCTCGCGGACGATGGCGGCCGTCAGGGTGGTTCCCATGCCCTGCCGGTCGGGGATGGCCTGGGCGGTATCATAGATCAGGCCGTTCGCCTCTTCGATGGCGTGGCGCAGGTCGGCCTCGACATCGGCGCTTGGGCTGGCGTAGTAGGTCTCGATAACCGTCTTCAGAGCCAGCTCACAGGCGATCTGCCCCGCCGAGTGGCCCCCCATGCCGTCGGCGACGGCATAAAAGCTGCCCTTGGTCGCAAGCACAGCGGGGTCTTCCGGCTCGAAGAAGTCGAACTTGTCCTCGTTGTTGTCGCGCACCCGGCCCAAGTCCGTCTTGGCGCCGATCTTGATGGAGGCGATCGTCCGGGGCATACGTCCGACCTCGGCCCAGCCCTCGCTGAGTTCCTCGCGGTCCAGGCGCGCGGTCTTTTCCTGACTCGTGTTTTCTAGGGTCATCATCGCCTCTGGCATGGTGTGTGTCTATCTTTCCACTTGCGTCGGGGTTGTGGTCTCTTGCGCCGGGTGTGTGCTCCCAGTCGTGCCACCGTCTTCGGGGACATCATATTCCTGGGCGTTTCGCTCGGATGGCTCGGCAGATGGCTCGGCAGATGGCTCGGCGGGCGGCTCTTCCGGTGCGGGCGCGTCCAGCAGCTCGAAACGCAGGGCCGTCCCGCCGATCAGGACGACGTCCTCGGGCGAGAGAGTCACCGGCTCATTGATCGCCAGCCGCTGCCCGTTGAGCAGTGTCCCATTCGTGCTGCCCACATCGGTCAGCCGGAACACGTCGCCGTCCGCGATGATCTGTGCATGGCTGCCCGACACATACGGGTCGCCCTGGATGACGAAGCTGCTTTCCGCCCGCCGCCCGAAAGTGGTCACGCCTGGCACCAGCGGGAAGGTGCGCCCGCCCTCCTCGCGCGTCTCGACGACTCGGGCGCGGGCCGGGCCGGACACCGCTTCCCCTCCGGGCCGGGCCGGCTCCCTTTCGGGGACCGCCGGCTCGGGGACCACCGGTGCGCCCGTGCCGACCGTTTCAGTCGTTTTCAGCACGCCGAGGGGCAGGCGGAGTTCCGTCACGACGCTGCCGAAGCGGATGCGGTCCCCCTCCCCGAGCGGGCGGGCGATGTGCGGGACGAGCACATCGCCGCCTACCTGTGTCCCATTCGTGCTGCTCAGGTCCTCGAGGGTGACCGTGCCGTCCTCACCCACTTCCAGGCGCGCGTGCTGGCGCGAGACGGTCTTGTCGGGCAGCAGGATATCGGCGCTCTCGCGCCCGACCATGTTCATTCCGGCCCGCAGCCGGTGGCTCCGCCCCCCCGTCTCTTCGAGCCGGGCGTACTCGTCCACGTCCGCCGCCCCCGGCGCATCAACGCTGTCGGCGTCCCGGAGTCCGGCCAGCAGGAAGCCGCATTCCGGGCAGTAGGTGTCGGCGGGTTCGGTCCGCCCGAGAAGGACGGGGCACTGTGCGGCCACGCCCATCGGGCACCGGCCCGCACCGCCGGCGGCGCCCGAGGCGGCAGGCAGGGCCATGCCCGGAAGCACCGTCACGCCCGGAAGCAACGTCGCGCCCTCCGGCGCGCCTGGCACGAAGGCTTGACCGCCGCTTTCGGCGAACGTCTCACCCCAGACGGCCCGGTCGTAGTCGGCCCGGCGGGCAGGCGTCGTCAGCACCTCGTGCGCCTCTTTGAGATCGGCGAACCGGGCCTCGTTATCCAGGTTGTCCTGCACGAGCCGCCGGTATGCCTGCCGTATCTCGGCCACGCCGCAGCCGACGGGCACCTCTAAAGTCGCGTAATAGTTTTTCAAATCGTCTGTTTACCGAAGTTTCGATCCTCTCCCCGCCGCAAGCGGCGACCCTCCCCTCGGAGGGAAGGGTGGGTGAAAGGGGGTTAATTTGTGTTCTTAAGGGCCTGCCGTGACCGGGAGGCCTTCATTAAGAGGTGCCCTGGCCCCCACCACCCACCCTTCCCTCCGAGGTGAGGGTCGCGACTTGTCGCGGGGAGAGGATCAGATCCCTCCGAGGGGAGGATCCGCCCTTCCCGCCGGGGAGAGGATCACTTCGTTTTCCCCTGGTCCAAGGTGTAGATCGTTCCCATCAAAGTCTTCTCCACTGAGCCGCCGCCCTGGATGTCCGACATCGCCTGCGTGATCTGCTGCGCCTGGGCCAGCTTCCCCTGGTCCAGCATGAGCGTTTTTGTCCGGTTCAACTCGCCCATGACCTGCGTCCGGTCCAGGGACTGCGCCTTCATGCCCATGACCGTCCGGTCCAGCGACCGGGCGGCGCGGGCTACCTCGATCTCGGAGGCGACGCGCGGGTCCGCCCCGGCACCGATCCGCAGGCGGTCCGCGGTGAACTCCATCACGACATCGGTGGTGATCTTCTCCTGCCGTCCGGTCAAAGCGTCATCGTACAAAAGCTCGGCGATAGCCAGCCGGTAGGTCCCCGGTGGGCGCGAGGTCATTTCCATCTCCCACAGCGACGATAGCCCCGTGGCCTGCTCGACATCAATCAATGTCACCTCGGCGGTCCGCAGGCCGAAGGTCGGCTCCTGCCCATAGACCTGGCGGACCGAGACGCCGCGCGCAAGCGTCAGCCGCAGGCGCAGGTTCCGAGCGGTGATCCGCATCAAGGTATCCAGCTCGCGCCGAAAGACCTCGGGAATCAGCTCAGGCCGGGCGATATAGTAGTAGTTGCCGCCTGACCGGCGGGCGATCCCGGCCATCAGCTCTTCATTGTAATCGGGCCCAAAGCCCAGCGCCGTCACCGTGATCCCGCGCCCCTTTTGCTCGGCGGCCTGGCCGACGATGGAGGCGAAGTCGCGCGTCCCCGCCGTCGGCTCGCCGTCGGTCAGCAGCAGGACCCGGTTCAGGGTGTTCGCCGTCTTGACCGAAGCGACCTGCTGGCAGGCCGCCGTCAGCCCTTCATAGAGGTTTGTGGTGTTGCCGGTGTAGATGCGGTTGATATAGTCTTTGACGAGGGCTTTGTCGGTGACCCGGCGGGCGGGCATGATGACATCCGCGCCCTCTTCGAAGGTGACGACGCTGAGGATGTCGTCCGGCTCCAGAAGGTCCACGACATAGGCGCAGGCCTGCTTGGCATAGTCCAGCGGCTCGCCTTCCATGCTCCCGGACCTGTCTAGGACGAGGGAGATGTTGAGCGGCAGACGCGCCCCCGCCCGGCCCCCGCCCGCGCGAATATCGAACAGGATATGCTCGCGGACCACATCGCCCGCCAGCCCATAGGCGTTGCCTGGCACGGCCCCTAAAGTGAGTGCGCGTGGACCGACCACCGGACTGCCCCCCAGCCGCGTCTTGTTCGGGTCGGCCATCTGGGTCCGGTTCGGGTCGGCCATCCGCGTCCGGTTCGGGTCAGCCGAAGGCTGCTGGGTGCGGTCGAGATCGTTGCCATTGAGGCGTGTTTTATCAAGATCGGCCATGTCTGTATCTATTATAACAAAATGCGGCCAGAATGTCTAGGCCCGCTATGTCTAGGGGCGTGGAGGCAAAAGCCCCTTCTTTCTGAGCGCCTTGCGCGCTGGCCTGACCGCAAAGGCCGAGACGCTTGAAGCGACCGGGTTCCCTGCCGCGTCCTGACTTGCGCCCAGACGGACCCGGACGCGCATTCCCGCCGCCAGGTCCCCCAAAGCCGCCGCCTTCCCCGCCGACCGGATGCGCGTTGCCGCGCCCACGGCGGCCGTCTGCGCTGCACCCGCCTCGTCCTGAAACGTCAGCAAACCGAGGTCGGGCCGTGCCTCCACGATGACCCCGGACAGCGACACGGGCTTGGGTGTTCGCCCCCCATCGTCCGGCCCCGGCAGGGCGAGGGGCGCGTCCGAGACCGACACTGCCGCCAAAAGGCCATTCGCCAGGCCGCGCGTCGTGATCGTCACCGATGCCCCGAGCCCGAACGCGGATGCCGACACCGCCGAGCCGCCCGCCCGGAACAGGGTGCGGGCGGATAGCAGGACGGGCAGGGGCACGCTGCCACCCTCCGTCTGCACCGTCCAGACCCTCCCCTCGACGCCCAGCAGGGTGCCGGACAGGGGGCGGCCACGGGAGACGGCCAGGGCGTCGGCGGTCTCGGCGTCGCAGACCAGGAGAGCCGCACCGTCCGCGCCGCGTCCCAGCCGCACCCGGAGCGTCTCGCCGGGCAGGAGGTCACGCGGCGCGGCGACCAGCCCACGCTGCAAGATCCAGGTGGCGCGGGTGATCTTGACGGGGAACGCGCGCCGGTCCGCGCCTTGCACCTGGAGGGCCTTCGGTCCTGCTGAGAGCAGGGTGACGGTGAGGTCGGAGGCGGGGGCGGGGCGGGCCGCGGCGGGCAAAGCCGCGAAGGTGAGGAGCAGGAGGATGACCGGCAGAAGCCGGAGGGACCGTCCGTGGAGCATGGGGTGAATCCTTTCGGTGAGAGGGCGAGATCCTACACTTTTGATCCTACTCTTTTGATCCTACCCCGTCGCGCGAGCGCGCCACCCCTCCCTCGGAGGGAAGGGTTTCGGAGAGGAGAGTTCCGG
>JANLUQ010000642.1:0-2405 GCA_031363565.1 Armatimonadota bacterium
GGCCTTGTCGGTGTCGTTTAGGCTGCTCGGAGCAGTGGCGCCGGGGCGGGCGTCTCGCGGGAATGGGTCACGCGGTTGCGGCCCTGCTGCTTGGAGCGATAGAGGGCGGCATCGGCCTCGTCCACCAGTTCCCCCGGCGCCCGTGCCAGTGGTGGGGAGGCGGGGTCACAGGTGGAGACGCCGACGCTGACCCGCACTGGGCGCCCGGTCCAGGCGAATGAGGCGACCGACTCGTGCAGGCGGTTGGCCACGATGAGCGCCTCACCCTGGGCTGTGGCCGGCAGGAGCACGGCGAACTCCTCACCGCCGTAGCGGGCTACGATGTCGTGGTCACGCACCCCCGCTTGCAGGAGCAGGGCGACCTGGCGGAGCACGGCATCCCCGGCAGGGTGGCCGAAGGTGTCATTATAAGCCTTGAAATTATCCACGTCCAGCATGACCAGTGACACCGGCAGGGAGTGGCGTCGGGCGAAGGAGAAGGATGACTGGAGGATACCCTGGAGGAACCGATGGTTTTTCAGCCCGGTCAGCCCGTCACAGGTCGCCAGCTCCTCCAGCCGCGCATTCGCCAGCTCCAACTGACCGTTGGCCAACTCTAATTGACTGTTGGCCTGTGCCAGCTCGTCCTGACGGCGGCCTAGTGCCTCATTCAGCGCCGTCACTTGCCAGAGCTGCTCGGCGACCCGCTCCTCCAGTGCCCGCCGCTCCGTGATATCGGTGTTGGCGCTGATCAGCCCTGTGATCCGCCCGTCACTCGCCCGGAGCGGGAGAGTGCTGGACAGCAGATGCAGCGGGCTACCGTCACGGCCCCGCCGAGTCACCTCAACCCCGGCCAACTCCTCGCCGGCCAGCACCCGCTGGATCGTCCGCTTCTGGCTCTCGATGTTTCGCGCCTGCGCTTCGGCCCCCTCTTCCGCGAAGATGTCCCAGATCCGCTGCTGGCTGGTCTCCTCGGGTCCAAGCCCGAACAGCTCGACGGCGGCCCGGTTCCACTCGTGGATGCTGCCCTCGGCATCATAGGAGTAACAGGCCACCGGCAGCCCGGCGAACAGCTCAGAGAAGCGGTGGTTCGCCGCTCCCAGCCAGGACACCCGCTCCCCCAATTCCTGATTCTGCGTGTCCAGGCGCGCGTTTAAGGTCCCCATCTCCTCCTGCATCGTCAGGATGCGCCGGGCGATCTCCAGGCGCGCGAACAGCTCGCCGTGTCCCATAGGCTTGGCGAGGAAGTCATCGGCCCCGCTGCCCAGCCCTTCCAGCCGGTCCTCGCGGTCAGAGCGCGAGGTCAGCAGGATGACATAGGTGTAAGGCACCCCTTCCCGCGCACGGATGCGCCGGCACAGGGCACGCCCGTCCATGCGGGGCATCATCCAGTCCGAGATGACCAGCGGGAACGTCTCCCGCTGCAAAAGCTCCCACGCCTCCATGCCGTCGGTCGCGACTGTGACCTCGTAGCCGATCTTTTCTAAGGTCCGGCGCAGGATCAGGGCCGCCCCCGAGCTGTCTTCGACGATCAATGTCTTCATGGTATCTTCAGGCCGCTTTCTCTTGCGTTGCTTCGTCCCGTCGGCAGGCCGCCCGCAGCTTGCCGTACAGCTCCTGCGGCCGGATCGGTTTCGAGATGTAGTCGTCCATGCCCGCTTCCAGGCACCGCTCCCGGTCACCCTGCATGGCGTTAGCCGTCATGGCGATGATAGGAATAGGGATGCCGCGAGCACGCTTGCCTTCCGACTCCTCGCGCCGACGGATCGCTGCCGTCGCCTCCAGCCCGTCCATCTCGGGCATCTGCACATCCATCAGCACGGCATCGTAGGGCGTCTGGGCCAAGGCGTCCAGCACCTCCATCCCGTTGGCGACGGCGACGGCATGGCAGCCCCACTTGCTCAGGAGCCGCAGGGCCAGCTTCCGGTTGGTGGAGTTATCTTCGGCCAACAGGATTCGCAGTCCCAAAGGCTCGACCGCCGCCGTTTCTTTCGATGTTTCTTTCGATGTTTCTTTCGATGCCTCCCTCTCTGTGGCCGCCTTGACTCTTGGGGCTGTTTGCTCCTCGGCCAGCACACCGACCAGGGCATCGAAAAGCTGGGACTGGCGCACCGGCTTGACCAGGGCCGCCGCAAATCCGGCCTCCTGCAACCTCGTGCGCCCGTCCCAGTGTCCTGCCGAAGAGAGCAGGATCAGGGGGATATCGCGCCGGCGAGCGTCCGCCTGGATCAGCCGCGCCGTCTCCACCCCATCCATGTCGGGCATCATCATGTCCAGCAGGGCCAGCCCGAACGGGTCCCCGCTCGACCCGTCCAGGGCAGCCAGGGCCTCCTGCCCGCCCGCCGCCTCCTCGGTCCGGCAGACCCAGTAATGGAGCTGTTCGCGTAGGATGCGCCGGTTGACGGCGTTGTCGTCCACGATCAGTG
>JANLUQ010000179.1:0-1887 GCA_031363565.1 Armatimonadota bacterium
TGCCGGACCATGTCGCCCGTACCGAACATCGGGCGGGTGAACATCGCCTCCCAATGGATTGACACGCTCTTCATTTTCATCAGGCGGAGGTCCAGCGGCTCGGGATCGTCGATCAGCCCAAAGCGCCCCTGCGGCGCGATGACGCCGGCGATGTCGGCCCAACTCTGGGCATCTGTGTGGGTCGAAAACACGTAGCGCAAGGCTTTCTGCAACTCGAGTGCCTCGATACCAGCCTTCAGCGGCTTCGAATGATTGACGACATACTGGGCGCCCAGCGCCCGCACCCAACGCTCGCTTTCGGGCCGCGATGCGGTCGCCACGACGGTAAGGGCCCGTCATAAAATAATCGCATCGACAATTAAATGCATATTATTGATATCGCTAACTAATCAATAGAAAGTAAGAGCTGTTATTTTATGACAGAGCCTAAGCCCCGTCAGGGCGCGCGCCAGTTGGATCGCGATTGACGGCACACCACCGGCCCCGCCGAGGATCAGGATGGCGTCCCCTACGCCGGCCGCCTGCCCGCGCGGCACGCCGAGCCGGTCGAAGAGCATCTCGTAGGCCGTCAGGGCAGTGAGAGGCAGGGAGGCTGACGTCGCGTGGTCCAGCGACACAGGCTTACGCCCGACGATGCGCTCATCGACCAACTGCAACTCGGCATTGGAGCCTGGACGGTTCAGGACGCCAGCGTAGAACACTGGGTCGCCCGGCTGGAACAGGACCGCCTCCGGCCCGATGGCCTCTACAATGCCAGATGCATCATAGCCCAGAATGACTGGTCTGTCAGGGGTTCCCTCGAACACCCGCCGGCTTTTGATATCGCGCGGGTTGACCGACACGGCGTGGACGCGAACCAGCAAGTCGCGCCCCCCTGGCGCTGGCGGGTCGGGCACGTCGAGGTCGCGCAGCGCGTCCTCATGGGTGATCGAAAAGCCAGGCTTGAAGTAGCCGACGGCTCGCATACCGGGTCCTCATGTGATTGTTCGTCTGACTGCCGCATCCTCGGCCGCTGTCCGCATGGCGCGCAAGGCCCGGCATTAATGGCGGAAGCTACCGAACACCCAAACTGTCGCGCACCGTTTGCACGCCCACGATATGCCGCAGCGGTCACGCCCGAAACTGGCGAAGTCCACGACCGTGAACTGCCCTGTCCCGATGGAGGAGAAAACGGACTATCCGCCCAGCTCGGCCAGCCCGGCCCCGTCCGCATAGGCGGCCCTGAAACTGTCGCGTGCTTTGCAGGCACGCCAGAAGCGGTCCAGTTGCTCGAACCGCTCATCCAGCGGCGTGTGGTTCGGGCCGAACTTGCTGAACGCGATGGCGGTGCATAACGTCATGTCGGCGAACGTCGGACCGCTGCCGCCCAGCAGCCAGTCGCGGCCGTCGGAGAGGTGCCGGTCCACCAGACCGGCATGGGCCAGCGCTTCCTTACGGCAATGCTCGCCCCAGGCCACGTTGTGCGTCAGCTCCAGCTTCGGTCCGAGGCCGCTGTGCAGGACGTGGAACATCGTCGTGATGCGATACAGTATCTGCACCCATACCCGGCTGTCCCACATGGTGTCCTGCGCCTGCTCCAGCGCGGTCTGTCCCATGATCTTGCGCCCGGGAAAGTTGGCGTCGAGGTAGCGACCGATGGCAGTGCTCTCAGCGAGGTAGCCGCCGTCAGGCAGCTCCAGCGTGGGTGTTTCGCCCCAGGGATTGCGCGTCAGGTGCTGCCAGCCCCGTTGCTCGCCGCCGGGGGCCATGTCGAGGATGACTTCCTCGATCTCTCCGGTAATGCCCTTCTCGTGCATCAGCAGGCGAACGCGTTGCGGATTGGGGAAGACGGCGGGTGAGGTGTAGAGGCGCAACTTGGGCATCAGCAGGGTTCCGGAGGTTGTTAGT
>JANLUQ010000216.1:0-8702 GCA_031363565.1 Armatimonadota bacterium
CCCCTGCGATGTCGGCGACAGCCCAGGCAGTCAGGTCCGAGGCGGCGAGGGCAGTGGGGTGGCCATGGGTGAGCGTGGCCTGAAACTGGGCCAGGGCAGCGCGTGTCTCGGGCGTGAGGTCCGGCACCAGTCCGACGGGGGCGACACGCATGTTCGCGCCGCAGCCTTTGGAGTCGGCGACGGTGGCCTGCGTCCAGGACATCCCCATTTTGAGGCGGGCACAGGCCGTGAAACAGGTCATACCGGGGGCGCGGTCGTTGTCGGGGCTATCGGCCCAGGCGGTGAAGGCGCGGCGCAGGGGTCCTTCCACCGTGGCGGCAGTATAGGTCCGGGGGGCATCCAGCAACGCCTCACCGACGGCAAGGGCCATCTGCGTGTCGTCGGTAACCAGGGCGGGGTCGCCGGGCGGGGCGTCCGGCCCATCAGGTCCGAACCGCTGACGGATCTCGTGGACGCTCAGGAACTCCGTTTTCGCGCCCAGGGCATCGCCGAGGGCCAGCCCGAAGAGGGAGCCGGAGGCGCGGTCTTTCGCGTCGATCATCGTCGTCTCCTATCGCCGAAACGGGGGCCGTCACGAATTCGTGACGGCCCCCGTTCCCGTTCGTCTCAGCGCGCTAGACTCTACTGAGTCATGCCGCCGCCGTCACCTGGGGCGGGAGGGGGCGGGCCATTGCCGTCATTCGGTCCGGGAGGGGGAGGACCACCGCCAGGACCACCAAAGCCGCCGCCGCCGGGGCCACCAAAGCCGCCGCCGCCCGGGCCACCGGGGCCACCGTTCTGGCCGCCGCCGCGACGGTTACGGCCGCCGCGCCCGCCGAAACCGCCGGGGCCACCGAAGCCGCCGCCGAAGCCGCCCGGCATCATGGGCATGTTCACGCCCACGGTGCTGGCGATCAATGTGCCATCCGCGCCGGGCTGGCCAGTCGCGACGATCTGGTCGCCGACCTTGAGGTCGGTGAGCCTGAGCGTCGTGTACTTGGTGATCTTGGCACCGGGCGCCATCTTCAGGTAAAGCAGTGCATCCGGTCCCAGGCTGATCGCGAGGTGAGCATCGTTCGCGTTCGGGAGGGTCTTGATCGTCCCCGTAGCCGAGGCAAAGCCCTGGACCGGTGCCGCGCCGTTGCCACCACCGCCAGGATTGCCGCCGCCGCCAGGATTACCCCTGCCACCCGGCCCGCCGAACCGCCCGCCGAAGCCGCCCGCGCCGGGCAGGCCGACGGGCGGTACGCCGACGGTAAGCTGCGAGGCCGTGATCCCGGTCGGCACGCCCTGCACCATTACCTGGTCGCCGACTTTGAGGTCTGCTGCCGTCGTGTCGGTCTGCGAGACGATCTGTGCGTCCATGCCGACGGCGATCACCTGCGGAGCATTGCCGCCGAACCGCGAGGCGATCGTGACCGTCCCCGCGTTCGTATCCACGGCGGTGATCGCGCCCTGGGCGAAGGGCGCGCGGCCACCGCCGCCTCGTCCCCCCCCAAAGCCGCCCCCGCCAGGGCCACCGTTCTGGCCAGGCGGCGGTCCGCCAAAGCCACCCGGCCCCTGGGCCATGGCCACCGTGGTCAGAGCGGTCGTCATCAGAGTAAGGCCCGCCGCAAGGGCATAGCCTTTTCGGAATGTGTCTGTCTTCATCGAATTTCTCCTAGCGTCGAAGGACGGTGTCGGAGCGCGCGCTGCGCTCCGGTTTGTCTCTTGCTAATCTCGACAATACCAGATAAAGATGAGAAACACATGAAGAAAAAAGACTTCCCTCAGTGCTTTTCGCGCTTCACGGAGAGGAGCAAGCCGTCTATCCCACGGCTGCGGAGCACGGGGATGAGGGCGGAAACGAGGGCGGGGTGCGCGGCTACCGCAGTGTTGTAGCGCTTGGTCCCGCTGTCGGCCGAGGGGTCTAAGACCGCCTCGGGCAGCGTGTTGTCGCCCAGGATAAGGCCGCCGTCGCGGACGAGCACCACGACCTTTTTCAGATACTCCACATAGCCGTCTTTGTCGGCATCAATGAAGGCGAGATCGAAGGGCGCTTCCCCCTCAGCTTCCATCTGAGACAGAGAAGCCAGGGCCGGGCCGACACGCACCTCGACCTTATCGGCCAGTCCGGCGCGGGCGATGCTGTCTCGGGCGACCTCGGCGTGGTGCAGATCAATCTCCAGCGAGATCAACCTGCCGTCCGGCGGCAGGGCGCGGGCGAGCCAGATCGTGCTGTACCCGCCGAGAGTCCCAACCTCCAGAATGCGTTTGGCCCCGCACATCAGCGCCAAGACATGAAGCATCTTCCCCTCACTCGCGGAGACATTGATCCCCGGCAGGCCACCCCGCTGCATCGCCTCACGCGCCGCGCACAGCCATTCATCCTCGGCAGAGAAAGTCCGGCCGATGTACTGATTGTACTCTTCAAGTGTTTGTGTGTCCATAGTATCCTCCTTCGTCGTTGTGGCGCTACAGCTTAGTGCCGGGGTCCGGCTCCAAAGACGCGCAGCCGGCGATGATCGCGCGAACCTCCTCCCGGCAGCGCGCTAGGGCCTGCCGGACAGCGCGGATGGTCTCCGGGTCGTCCCGGTCCAGGACATCCCGCAGTCCGCCCCAGACGGTCCGCGTCAGGTCGTCGAGCGCATCCCGCAGGAAACCTAACTCAGGCTGGTCGGCCTGGGAAGTGACTGGCCCCGCGAAACGCGCCCAGAAGTCCTTCACTTCTTCGGCGTGCTCTTCCAGGTCCGCGCGCCCGGCCTCGGTCAGACTGTAGACGCGCCGCTCCGCCTCCTGATCGGCGCGCACCAGCCCCTGGTCTTCCAGGAGCTGCATCGTCGGGTAGACAGTGCCGGGGCTGGGGGCATACCGGCCGGACGAGCGCTCTTCCAGCGCCTTGATGATCTCATAGCCGTGCTTGGGGCCGCTACGGAGCGCGTCCAGGAGTACGTGCCGCGCCTCCCCGCGCCGGGCGCGGCCACGGTGCCCGCCGAACGGGCCGCCGCGTCCCCCCTCATGGCGTCCCCCCTCGTGGTGTCCCCCCTCGTGGTCCCCGCCCCGGCCGCCATGGCGGCCGGAGTGTTCATCGCCGCCGTGGCCGGGATCACGGTGGAAGTGAGACCCGCGGTCGGAGTGGCCCGCCTCGTGGCTGTGGCCCCCATAGTGGTGTTCCGAGTGGTGGCGGTGCCCCATCTCTGTGGTATATCGTGTTGTATGGTCTTTCAAGAGAGTGTTTCCTTTTCTTTGTGAAGTTGTGTTCTTCATAGAAGCGTGAAATGTCGGTCTGGTGTCCATTCCGAGCAACAGTGTCGCTGGAAGGACCAGTCACGCGCAGTCATAAGCGTGTTTGTCTGTGAGCGATCAGTAAGCGGTCAATCCGCCAGCCCGCAAGGCCCAGGATGGCAAAGATCAGTATTGTCAGGTCCATGGAATGTCCTCCTTTCAAAATAGACTTATCGTGATATATAACGATATATCGTGATATGTCTATTATGTCTTGCCGATCGGTGCTTTGTCAAGGCCTACACGAAAAATAGGGAAATAATTTACGGAACATTTCCGGCGGCTGACAGCAGAGCGGAAGGCTTGAAGGGCAAGTCGGAGGCAGGGCTGGTAGGAGTCGTCGTGTGTGCGGACGGCGGCTATTTCGGGCGGCGGCCGGTGGGGACGGCACGGTAGGCGTCGAGCAGCGCCCGCGCACGAACCAACTGCCCGGCGAACAGCAGCCGGGAGATCGTGTCCAGCTTCGCCCGCCTGATGGGATCGCTCCCAACCCTCTTCTGAAGCGCGTAGAGGGCAAGAGGCAGCCGCAGGTCTTGGGCCGTGTAGGGGAAAGCGGGATCAAAAGAGCGGCGCTTGCGCTGGGTGGTTTCGAGGTCACGGCAGCCCATTTCAACGGATGGCTCGACCTGGGTGCCCTCGCCCCAATCGTTCCAGGTGACGAGTTGAATGACGGCGGCCTCGCTCTTCAGGGCGCGGTCCAGGGTGTTGGCGTAGGTCAAGCCGGCCCGGTCGTCAATGATGCCGTAGGACGGCTGGGTCCCGGCCTGTCCATAGATGTCATGAAAGCGCGGCCAGGCGGCGGGGATGGAGAGCGGCCAACTGGGGGCAGCGGCGTAGAAGCGGTCCAGGCTGCGGACGCTCTGCGCGTCCCCGCCTTGTGGCTGGGGCCAGGCGAAGCCGCCGACGGCGGGGGCGCGGCGGTCCTCCTCGGTGAAGAACAGGGGCGGGCGGGGCAGGCCGGCGAAAATCCGGCTCCACTGGTCGCTGGAGTAATAGGCGCCGCCGAAGACGAGAAAAACGGGGCGGCTGTCAAGTGTCAGGTAGGCGGGGTCGGAGAACCAGTGCGCCTGGAGCCAGGCCATCAGATGCTCCCCATGCGGGACGGCGTCCGCTTCGGGGAGGACGTGGCCGGCAATCAGCTTGGGAACGGTCTGGTCCTCGTAGACGACGGCGTAGCGCAGATGCGCTTTCTTGACGGATCGGATCATCGCCAGTGTGTTTCGCTGGAGGATGCCGTAGTCGAGGTAGTCATCGGTCCCGTACCAGTCAATCAGCACGCCGTCAATACCGGCCAGTTTCATCAGCAGGACGTGGCAGTCTAGGGCATCGGGGTCGCCCGAATCGTACAGGCCCATCAGCGGGTAGTAATAGGAGGCGGCCTCGCGCCTCCCATCGGTCATATGGTCCGGCTGGAAATGGTTCATGGTCCAGTGCCACCCCCATCCTTTGCTGATCGGCTTGGCCTCGAACCAGGGCATGTAGTGGGCCATGAGGAAGCGCGGCTTGTGCGGAGGCATGGGCCGGGCCGGGTCAGGCTGCGCGGCGAAGCCTGACAACGGCAGCAAGGTCAAGAGCAGGGCAAGGAGCAGGGAGAAAGAGAAAGCACGGATGGGTGTCATAGCGGCAATGATACCACAAAGCGGCGGATGGAAGGCCCTCCGGGCGGCGCAGGTCTAACGACATAAGAAGTGAGGTGTACCCCGTTGTGTGTACCACGGGCAAAGTGAGTGTTTGGACTAATCGGGCAACCTTGCGGCAGAGCCTATTGCACAGGTTATTCCTGACCCTCATACGATACTGAACGCCACTCGTACCTTGCAGACCTCGGTGACAGCGGTTTGGCGCTCCACCGTTTCTGTTGATCCGGGCTAGCCACATCACGCAAGTAGCGGGATTGAAGGCACTCCAGGCAGCGCGGGTCTAACGACGCAAGAAGCCCGCTTCGCAAGGAGAACCGTGATGCTGCCCACCCACACCCGCCGGATTCTGATGCTGCCCCTGCCCCTGCTCGTTGGGGTCGGCGCTTTGTATGCCGCCCGCGCCCCGAAGCCGCTGTACGCGCAGGCGCGGCAGCAGGCCCCGCAGGAGGTCAGGCCGCGCCCATTGCCACCGGTCTGGCCGAGTCCGCCGGTGTGGATGCCCCCTTTGATCTGGCGACCGGCCTTCCAGCAGATGCTGACGATAGACTCGGTCCATATCCGCGCGGCTATCGCGGGGGGCGTTGCCAGAACCGAGGTCGAGCAGACCTGGCGCAACGATACGGACCGGGCGCAGGAAGGCTCCTACCTGTTCCCACTGCCCGAGGGCGCGGCCGTCTCGGACTTCGCGCTGTATGACGGGGACAAAAAGATGACCGGGCGGCTATTGGACAAGGATCAGGCCGCCGACACCTACGAGGGCATCGTCCGGCGTCAGCGCGACCCCGCCCTGCTGCGCTATGTCGGACGCGGGGCCTATGAGGTCAAGCTGTACCCCGTCCCGCCCCATGCCACGCGCCGGGTGACTTTGAAGTACGCCGAGGCGCTGCCGCCCGAGGGCGGGGACGCCCGCAAGTACGTTTACTCCTTCCTCGGCGGGACATTGGGCGGCGGCGCGGCGGGCGGTCCCCTGCCGCGCGCGACGACGGTGCAGGTGACCTTGCAGGACGACGCTTCGCTCGCCAATATCTATTCACCGACGCACGATGTCAGCATCCGCCGGACGGGAGATCAAACCGCAACCGTCTCTTGGGAGGCAAAAGACGCGCGCGTCAAGGACGACTTTATCCTCTACTACAGCACCGTCCGCCATGACCCCGTGGGACTGGGCCTATTAGCCTACAACGTCTCCCTGCCCGGCGCGCGCACGGCGGCGTTCACGCCCGACGCGGAGGGCAAGCGCGACTCGGGCTACTTCCTGCTGATGGCCTCGCCCAAGATGGTCCAACCGGACGCCCCCACCCTGCCCAAGCGCGTCGTGCTCGTCCTGGACCGCTCCGGCTCGATGGCTGGGCCGAAGATCGAGCAGGCCCGGAGCGCCCTGGCCTATGTCCTGCAAAACCTGCGGCCCAGCGACGAGTTCAACGTGATGACGTTCAACGAGTCGAACGACATCCTCAGCCCCAGCGGCCTGCTGCGGGCCACTCCCGATAATATCAGACGCGGCCTGGCCTTCGTCAAGGGCATCGAGGCGGAGGGCGGCACGAACATCCACGACGCTCTGGATGCCGCCTTGAAGATGTTCCCCGCCGTTGTGCGCGCGAACGACGGCGGCCAGAACATGACGATCTTCCTGACCGACGGCCTGCCCACGGTGGGCGAGACGGACGACGCGAAGATCACCGCCGATGCCCGCGCCCTGAGCCGGGCGCGTCATGTCCGCCTGTTCGACTTCGGCGTCGGGTATGACGTGGATGTCCACTTTTTGGACCGTCTGGCCGAGGCGAATCGGGGCGACTCGGATTACGTCCGGCCCGAGGAGGACATCGAGGCCAAGGTCTCGCGCTTCTACAAAAAGGTCGCCTCACCGGTCCTGACCGACGTGCATATCGAGATCGGCGGCGCGCAGACGGCGGAGTTGTACCCGCGCCCGTCCGATCTGCCCGACTTGTTCACCGGCTCGCAGCTTCTGATTACGGGCCGCTACACGGGCAGCGGCCCGGTGACGGCCCGGCTGACCGGGAACGTCGGCGGCAGGCCGGTCTCGTATGTACTGGCGACGACGCTGCCCGCCCTGGCCGACACGAACGACTTCCTGCCGCGCCTGTGGGCGACGCGCAAGATCGGGTATCTGCTGGACTCGATCCGCCTGCGCCAGACGGACACGCCAGGCAGCAACGGCAGCGCGGACGACCCGGAACTGGTGAGCGAGATCGTGCGCCTGTCCAAAGAGTATGGGGTCATCACCCCCTACACCTCGTTCCTGGTGACGGACGGCAGCGAGGAGAACCCGCCGTTTGGCGGCCCCATGCCAATGCACGGCATCCGGCGCGGCACCGGCCCGGTCCTCGCCTCGCCACCATTTGCCGGTGGAGGCGGCTTCGGTGGAGGAGGTGGTTACCCCGGTGGCGGCGGTTTCGGCTCCGGCGGGCCGCTCCTCAAATCCCCGTCCCAAGCCTATGCCGCCGTCAGCGGGGCGGTCGCCACGACCCAGAGCCAGGCACTGCGGGCCACGAAAAGCGCCTCGGTCGCCAGTGGCCTGGCCGGCTATGACGCGGCAGAGGCCAAGGCCGTCGGCGACCGCATCCGCACGGTGGGCGCGAAGACGTTCACCCTGCAAAAAGGCGTCTGGACCGACAGCGCCTACGACCCGGCTAAGCACAAGGATATCCTGACCGTGACGGCGTTCAGCGACGCCCACTTCGCCCTGCTGAAGAAGTATCCGAGATTGGCGGCCTACACGAGCCTGGGGGACAACGTGCTGGTGGTTCTGGATGACGGGAGGGTGGTGCGGGTGAAGGGGTGATCTCCCCGCGACAAGTCGCGCCCCTCCCCTCGGGTTGGGTGGTGCTAGTCGTGCCTCCATAGCGCACTGAACAGTCGCGCCAGGGAAGGGGGTGTGAAAAGGGGTGAGGCTTCTTTTCTTTCAGGCTTCCCTTGACCGGAGGGTCGTTAGAAAGAGGTGCCCCGGCCTCCATCGGATTTTGCTGATCAGTGTGTCTTCCAATTTCCATAACTGATGTCACGCAGAGACAAGCGAGGAAGTAAACTTCTCTCGCTTGGGATGGTCGTCCTTCGGACGCAGGAGTAACCATGGGAAGGCTGCCCACAGGCAGGGTCGCGCGAAGGCCAAACTGTGGGAACCCTTCCCGCGTCCAAAGGACGTTCCTCCCGGTGCGAGCGGGGTTCTTCCACTCGTGACGAGGCCCTGCGTAACATCAGTTAATAAAAAACGACCGGTAGCCGCCCCAGTACGAAGGTGGTTTCTGACGTAGTACTTCTTGAAGTTCTTCCTGAAAGGATTGCCGGGCTTCCGGCGAAACCTGCAGGTCCTCAAACCGCTCCGGTAGTTTGTCTTGACATGCAAACCATCTGATAGGGCAGAGAGGCAAACCTGCCTGTATTGAGAGATCCAGTTTCCATTCTATGAAGCGTTGTTTTGTCCATGCGACTGTCCCGACGCTTGAATGGCAGTTGCTTGGCAAAAGAGAGAATAGAAGCTTTCTTACCACGGTTCCTTGCTTCCGACTGGCGACCTCAAAAATCGCCATGCAATGTCCGACACCGAGACCGAAGACGTCAAAGTTCTCGGTCGTGCAGCGTACGAGCATCCCTTTGCACATCATATCCTCACTTCTTTTTCAGGTGATTTGGGTTGGTCCTCTGAGCCCCTCCCTAATCATACCCCACTGAAACAAGGATGAGATTATTCTATTTCGTATATCTCCTGGTGCCTCTGCCGTCGGTAGGTGGGGTCGGCTTTGGCTTCTTTCCACTTGGCCTGGAAGATGGCTGCCGATTTGGCCTTGACGGGGTCGGAGG